>JAJIYL010000001.1 GCA_020881195.1 Rickettsia endosymbiont of Pseudomimeciton antennatum
AATGCTACCAGTTTTCACCAAACAGGCGAGAAAAAAGCCGAAACATTTTACAGCGGTTTTATGCTTGGTTTAATTAATATGTTAGCATCGGATTATATCATAGAAAGCGAAAGAGAGAGCGGCAGTGGTAGAGCTGATATTGTGCTACTACCCAAGATAGGTAAAAGTGACAATGCTATTATCGTTGAATATAAAATATCAAAAACTCTAGAAGAGTTAGAACCTATGGCAAAATTAGGGTTAGAACAGATCAATAATAAATGCTATGATGCCAAGGTCAAGGAATATAGCCATGTTAAGAAAATCAGCAAAATATCTATGGCTTTTTGTGGAAAGGAGGTTGCACTAGAATATAAAATTGATATAGTTTCTTAGGTTCTCAATACGGTAAGTCATTATGCACGCTCTTTAGTCACCGAGTCAAAAGTAGTGTATAGCTAACCTTACTAACTTACGCCAAATTCACATACGTCGTGAGCGTTTACGGAAAAAAGTTAACATACAAGACGTCATGGCTCAGAGCCGCTTTGCGGCGACGCGGCAATCCAAAAAAATGACCAAGAATGGATTGTTTTGTCGGCTTACGCCTTCTCGCAATGACGTTAGTTTTTTATGAATAGATGCTAATCGGATTGGTTGTACGCACTTTTTGATTTTTTAGTTTAATTCATTAAATTCTACTTTGGCAAATAATTTTATTTGAAGTAGAGAAAATTCTGAATGATTGTTTGAACTTTCTTCTGCTAATTTATTAGCTTTAGTTAAAAGGTCTAGGTCTCTAGCTAGATCGGCAAAAAAGAATCTTATTTCACCACTTTGCTTGGTTCCTAATATTTCTCCGCTACCTCTTAACAGTAAATCCTGCTCAGCTATATAAAAACCATCATTACTGTTTCTCATCACTTCAAATCTAGATTTTGCAAATATACTTAATTTTTGAGGATCATATAGAAGAATACAATGAGATTGTAACATTCCACGTCCAACTCTACCTCTTATTTGATGTAATTGAGCTAAACCAAACTGTTCGGCATTCTCTATGACTATTAAGGTTGCATCTGGTACATCGATACCCACCTCAATTACAGTTGTAGCAACCAGGATTTTAATATTACCACTCTTAAATTGTTGCATAATCATATCTTTTTGCTCATTTTTCATTTTGCCGTGTATAATAGCTGTAATATTAGGATAGGCGTTTTCAATGGTAATGAGTCTGGTATTAATGTCAGTTAATCCAGTATTTCTTGCTTGTTCTATTAACTCTTCATCATTTTGATCGATAAGGGGACATATCCAATAAATTTTCTCCCCAGATATTAGTTTTTTATCCAAAACTGAGATTATATTATTTAGCTTTGTCTTTGGTAAGATGCTAGTAATAATTGGTAGTCGGTTTTTGGGTTTACTGGTTAATTTAGAAATATCCATATCTCCAAACATGGTCAAAGTAAGGCTTCTAGGAATAGGGGTGGCTGTCATCACCAAAACATCCGGATGCGAGGCTTTGTTAATTAAATCTAGCCGTTGTTGTACGCCAAATTTATGTTGCTCATCAATGACGATATAACCTAAATTTTTAAAATTTACTTTTTCTTGAAATAAGGCATGAGTGCCAATTAATATATCAATATCTCCATTTTCTAGATCTGATAGCAGCTTGTTGCGTTCTTTGCTAGATATTTTTCCGGTAAGTAAACCAACCTTTATGCCGCTTTCACTTAAGGCTTTAACGAAGAACTGGTAATGTTGGTTTGCTAATAAATCAGTAGGAACCATTAGTGCAGCTTGAAATTTATGGTATACTACATTGACTATCGTTAATAACGCAACCAGGGTTTTGCCAGACCCTACATCACCTTGCAGTAAACGCATCATTTCTGTAGGGGATGATTGATCTTTTTCAATTTCTTCAATTACCTTCTTTTGCTCATGTGTCAATTCAAATCCTAATATCTTAAGTATTGATTGCTGCAGTTGACTGGATTTAGTAAATGAATTACCTTGTTTTAATCTTGTTTGCTGACGGAGATGTTGTAATGATAGTTGGTTAGCAAATAGCTCTTTTTCTGCTAACCGTCTTAAGACTTGAGTTTGTAATTTATCATCCTGTACCTGATATAGGTGCATGGTTTTTAAATCTTTTAATAATGATTTAGTATAGTCCTTTACTTCCTGAAAATTTTCAGGAATGCTGTTACACTCTTTCTCAAGCAAATCAAGAGTCTTTATTATATAGGAATAAAGTTGCTTATTAACTATTCCATAAGTCAAAGGATAAACTGATTCTATGGAGTTGATAAGTTTTTTATCAAAAATAAATATGGGGTGAACTATTTGAACTAAGCTAGAGAATACTTGCACCTTGCCTTCAATTATATGCTTACTGCCTATCGTAAGTTTATTTAGCAGAAAATAAGCTGGTCTATTAAAAAATACTAGCAGAATAGAACCAGTTTCATTATATCCTAGGATTTTCAAAGGTTGTTTTTTGCTCTTAGGAACAAGAATTTCTTCAATTGTTACTTCAGTCTGGATAAACTGCCCATTTTTCAATAAAGATAAATTGGGTGAAGTTACTTTAACTTGATAAGAAGTAGGGCGGTAAAATAGCAAATCTCTTAAATTGATGATCCCCAATCTTTTGAGTCCATTAATTATATTATCACTAACGTTAATATGTGATTTAATGGGTAAGAAAAAAAACTTACTGATAGTTAACATATTATTTTTTAGATTTTATTCTATAAGTATTGCAACAGCATAAAAACGTCATTGCGAGCGAACGTATGTGAGCGAAGCAATCCATTATTTATCATAAGAAAACAGTAAAATAGGGTATTGTGACCTCCTAGTGCATAAAAATATCGATATCGTTCCAGCCTATCAGATCTAAATTAGCTCTAATAGGTAAGAATTTAAAAATTTGCTCTGCAATATCTAACCTATTTTCGACCAGTAATCTATCTTGTAAGATAGAACGAAGTTGATGTAAATAAAGGACATCTTTAGCTGCATATTCTTTTTGTTCCTCTGTCAGCTCATTTCTTCCCCAATAGGAAGATTGTTGTTGTTTAGAAATTTGTATGGAAAGTAGTTCGCGACATAAATCTTTCAAACCATGAGAATCAGTATAGGTTCTAGCCAATTTAGAAGATATTTTAGTACAAAAGATATTCTCTAAATCAATTGCCAGATATTTCTTTATTGCGGCTAAATCAAATCGAGCATAGTGAAATATTTTACATCGATTCTTATCAAGTAATAATTTCTTTAAATTAGGTGCTGCATAATCTTTGTCAATAAAGTTTACTAAATAAGCATCACCATCACCGTTGCTCATTTGCAAAAGGCATAATCTATCCCTATGTAATTTTAGTCCCATAGTTTCTGTATCGATTGCTAAGTCTCCTGGAATATTAAAATCTTCTGGAAGATCATTGTGAAAAACTATAATACTAATAATAACCTCCTAATTTTTTGAGTATAAAGAATAAATTTTTTTCTGTACTATTTTATGGTAAAAACCTGCTCTGTTGGAGAAGCCACTCCTAAAACTCTTCTTGCTTCTTGGTCAAGCATATCTTTATCTAGAGATTCTGGTCTAAGTAGTTTTACTTTATGTTCAAGTTCAATACGTTCTGCCCTTAAGGTTTCTAATTCACTGTAAGCTTTTTCCAGTCGTTGATTTAATGTAAAATAAGCAATAATTCCTCTATTACCATAAATAGAATGGAAAATAAAATAAGCTAATGATAAAGAAAGCAATACATTAAATATTATAATTTTGGATCTTTTAACTACATCAATAAAATATTGATAATTCATAATATTTTAATAATAAAAAATAATATTGGGGCGGTGAGAATTATGCTATCAAATCGGTCTAAAACGCCGCCATGACCTGGTATTATAGTGCCACTATCTTTAATAGCAAATTTGCGTTTGAAATATGAAATAAATAAATCGCTCATTTGTGCTATTAGTGCTAAACAAAAAGCTGCTATAATTAAGTGACGTTTGTTTAACAAGTAGTAAGTTGGTAAATCAAATTCTGGCACCAAACTTAACAAAAATGCCGTAACCCCGCTAGCTAATACTCCTGTGATTAAGCCACTCCAAGTTTTGTTAGGACTAATCTTAGGAGCAAGTTTAACTCCACCTATATTTTTTCCACCAATCATAGCAAATACATCAACTGACCATATTATAATAAAATAGAGTAATAATAGCCACCGATTTTTATCTTCAGTAGCAATTATTACTAAAGATATAATAGGAATGGGAATGATGATAAAACCAAGTAATCCATAAAAAAAAGACGATTTGGTCATTTGATACCATTCATATAACATACTTACGGCAATTAATAACATCAGTATATAAAATAACAACTTGATAGATATTATCGATATAATAAATACCGGTCCTATTACTAGAGCTGACAATATTCTCGTCGCTATATTAGACTTTTTTTTACCTAGCACCAAAAGTCCTCTTCCTTTTTGAGTAATCATCTAACGCTTCTAATATATCCTGTTTATCAAAGTCAGGCCAATATTTAGATAAAAAATATAGTTCAGCATATGCAGCTTGCCATAGTAAAAAATTACTAATTCTACATACACCACTAGTACGAATTAACAAATCTACATCAGGCATTTCTGGATCGTACAGATAATTAACAAACTCATTCTCGCTAATTTTTGTTTTACCAGAATTGATGATTTGCTGACATGCGTCAACAATTTCTGCTCGTCCGCCATAGCTAAAAGCAATACAAAGAGTTATTTTATTATTATGTTTTGTTAATTCTACAGTATCATGAATTTGTTTTTGTAACGTAGTATCTAACATATCCAATCTACCAATAATTTTTATTTTAACCCCGTTCTTGTGTAGTGATGCAGTTTCATTTTTTAGGTAGTAACGTAATAATTTTAGTAAGAATGTGACCTCAGTCTTTGATCTACGCCAGTTTTCTGATGAGAAAGTATAAAGTGTAACATAAGGTATATTAAGCTCTATAAAATCTGGTAATAATTTTTTTACTCTATCAGCACCTACTCTATGTCCCTCAGATTTTGGTAAGCCTTTTTCTAGTGCCCACCTAGCATTGCCGTCCATGATGATAGCTAAATGATTTACTTTAGACCTTTTGCAAAACTCTACTTCTGCTGGTAATTTGTACGTCGATGCGGTACTCGAATCCTCACGTATACTTGAGTACGCTGCGGTTCGCAGTGAAGCGTCTCCTTCAAATTTCTCAGCATAAGCGAGTTTTGGAAAAGGTCTTTTGTTGATGATACTCATATTTATTTTTGTATTATAGGTAGTGAAATTTCAACTAATAAACCGCCTAAAGTTTTACTATCCTGCAAGGATATTGTACCATTATGATCGATAATTATTTCTTTAGTAATAGCAAGACCAAGTCCAACATTACCTGAATTATTAAGAGAGCGTGATTTATCTGAACGATAAAATGCTTTAAATACTAATAATTTCTCTTCATCCTTTATGCCAATTCCGTTATCTTCAATCTTTATTATTACATTAGTAGAGTTAGAACATATAGTAATTTTTATTTTTGTAGAATATTTTATTGCGTTATTTATTACGTTAGATATTGCACGTTCAAAGTTGGTAGGCTTAATTTGTGTATGTACTGGCTGTTCTGTGGCAATTAATTCAATATTGGTCATAGACCATTTATTTATGATATTTGATATCCAAGAAGATAATTCGATTATTTGAGCATCTTCTCCATTTTCTCCTCTAGCAAAATCAAGATATGATTTTATCATTTGTTGCATAGCAACTATATCTTCCCTAAGACCTTCTGTTTCCTCAGATTTGTTCATTAACTCTAATTGTAACTTCATTCTAGTTAAGGGAGTACATAAATCATGTGAAATCATAGCAAGCATTCTAGTTCTTTTGCTAATTTGTTTTTCGATTCTTTCTTTCATTTTAAGAAAAGCAATACCAGCCTTTTTGATTTCTTTTGCCCCAGAAGGTTTAAATGTTTGTAATTTTGTGATTCCTTGCCCAAATTGCTCAGCAGCATCTGCAAGAATTAAAATGGATTTAATTTGGTTTTTAGAGAAGATTAAGGAAACAGAAAGTAGTAAAATAGTTAAGAAAATTAACCATAAGACAAAAATATAGGCAGTTGGATTCATCAACAATTTTGCTGGGAAAGTTATTTTTATTAAACCATCGGTTAATTGGAATAATACTTCAATTTGTCCTGTATCATTAAGCTTTACTATATTATTTTTATTAATTTTTACATTAATAATATTTTTAAAAATCTCTAATTCTTCACTAATTCTAGGTTGTGTGGGTGGCAAGGTTAATTTTGGATAAAACTGATATGACAAATTTAAATAATTTGTCGCTATGGTATTTTTTTCTAATAGATTATTATCGTCTTTTTCAAGAAGGGAAATAATCTCATTAGCAATAATATTGCTAGTATAATAAGAAACATTATACCAGTGGCGATCATAGAACAAAAACACTGCTAGAATTTGTCCTATTAATGTCGGAACAATGATAATGAGTACAAATCTAGCCAATAATGTTTGTGGAATAAATTTATGTATAGATAGCATATCCGCTATTCCGAATGGTTTTTAAATATTTTGGTTCTTTAGGATCATCTTCAATTTTGCTTCTTATTCTGACAATCTGTACGTCGATAGAACGAGGGCTAAGCCCTCCCATTATTTTTGATAACTCATCACGTTTCATTTCTTGTCCGATATGTGTTAATAATACTTCTAGCAGTTTTGTCTCTGTAGAACTTAATGGTACAAGTTGATTATTTTTTATAAATTCTTTTGATTCGAAATTATAATAATTATTACCTAACCGTTTGATTTTATCTTGTTTTTTATAATTATTGTAGCTATTTAATAGGTTATTGATTCTTAATAGTAATTCTTTCGGTTCGAAAGGTTTAGTCAGATAATCGGATGCACCGGATTCCAAGCCTTTGATACGATCATCTGGTTCTGACAATGCAGTTAGCATAACAATTGGTATAAGGTTTTTACTTGATCTTATAGTTTTAGCAAAATCAAGCCCTGTAACATTTGGCAACATGACGTCTAGAATAATTAAGTCATAAATAGAAGATTTTAATAATTCCTCAGCTCCTTCAACAGAATGTGTTGTTGATACTAAAAAGCCGTTTTTATACAAAAACTGTTTTAAAAGTTTTTGTATTCTAGTATCATCATCAACTACAAGAATGTGGGGCTTCGAACTTTGCATAAATAAATTTTTGCTGATAAAAATTACTATAGTTTAATAGTGGAATATTGACAATGACAATAATACAAGAAAATATACTAACTGAAAAGCCGTTTAAAAATAGACCTCTTGCGAAACTCGCTTATGCTGAGGAATTTGAAGGAGACGCTTCACCTCGAACCGCAGCGTACTCTAGCGTACGTGAGGATTCGAGTACCGCATCGACGTACAAATTACCAGCAGAAGTAGAGTTGTGTAAGAGGTCTAATCTTAATCAACTATCAGGTTATATTTGGATTAATGGCAAATTTATTGCTTGGCAAGAAGCTAAGATACATGCTCTTACTCATAGTTTACATTATTCTGGTGGAGTTTTTGAAGGAGAAAAAGCATATGATGGCAAAATTTTTAAATTAGAAGAGCATACGCAACGTTTGATAGAGTCGGCAAGAACTTTAAGTATAGATGTTCCATATAGTTTTGAAGAAATTATAGAAGCTCATCAGCTGCTTATAGTAAAAAATAATATTAAGGATGCGTATATTCGTCCATTAATTTGGTCTGGTAGTGAATCTCTTAATATGACTAATACAAATTTATCAGTTAATTTATTAATTGCTGCTATTCCATCAACTCCTAGACCTTCTAGTGATTTAACTGTGCATATTGCTCGTTGGCGGAAATGTCATCCAAACTCACTGCCACCACAATGTAAATCATCAGGACACTATAATATGATGATAGTATGTCAGAAAGAAGCTAAGTCTTTGGGTTACGATGATGCAATTTTACTAGATTGGCGGGGGTATATTGCTGAATGTACTACGACAAATATCTTTTTTGTTAAAGGTGATCAATTATTTACTCCAATAGCTGATAGTTTCTTAAATGGCATAACACGTCAAACAATTATTGAACTTGCTAAGGGATTAAACCTTAAGGTTACAGAAGAACACATAACTCTAGAGAGGGTAGGGGAGTTTAATGAATGTTTTATGACTGGTACAGCTGCTGAAGTTAAGGGGATTAAATCGATTAACCTTGGTGATCAAAATATTATCTTTAAAGATAGTAAAATAACTAATTTATTAAAAAAAGAATATAATGACTTAGTGTACAAATAAATAGTGATATAATCATTGTCATGGCTCAGAGGCGTATGCCGACGAAGCAATCTAATGAAAATGATATGAATTTAAGTGGTATTTATGAAAAATAATATATTAGACTTCCTGCATAAGTCAAAGATAGTTGAGGGATTTTTAGAAGAAATGAAGCCGAGTACCGCAGCGTACATAGACGTACGTGAGGAGCGGAGGCGAGTTTCGACGACAAAATCACCAACTAGATTGACTTATGCAGGAAGTCTATTCAAAGGGCTTATTACAGCTATGATAACTCCTTTTAAAGATAATAAATTAGATTTTGCTTCTGTAGAGAAGATAGTTAACTATCAAATTGCTAATAAAGTTGATGGGATAGTGGTTGCTGGTTCTACTGGTGAGGGACCTAGCTTAACTTTGCAGGAATATCAATCTTTATTACAAGCGGTTATAGAAATTACCAACAAGCGTATACCAGTTATAGCCGGTTGTTCAGCTATGACTACTAGTGTAGCCATAGATATGGTACAAATATGTACAAAAATTCCAGTTGATGGGTTTATGTGTAGTATTCCTTCTTACGTAAAGCCAACTCAAGAAGGAATCTACTTGCATTTTGAAACTATCCATAATGCAAGTAATTTGCCAATAATGCTATATTCAGTACCTAGTAGAACTTTGGTTGATTTCTCTGATGATACGATAGTTAGGCTCAGTAAGCTACCACGTATTATAGCTCTTAAAGATGCTGGTAACGATTTAGAACGTCCTTTACGAATTAGGGCGATGGTCAAAGATTTTAATTTATTGTGTGGTAATGATGAATTAGCTTTATCTTACAATGCTCATTCGGGGGTAGGGTGCGTTTCTGTTGCGTCTAACATCACGCCTAGTTTGTGCAAGAAATTACAGGGTGATTGTCGTGATGGTAATTATCAGGAAGCTCTGCAAATCCAACAGCAATTATTGCCTATATATAAGGCATTATTTGCAGAAGCTAACCCAATACCGGTAAAATATGCTGCGGTAAGGTTAGGGTTATGTGCTAATGAATTAAGGCTTCCTTTAACTTCAGCTAGCAAGGTTACTGAGGAGAAAATAAATAAAGCTATGGACTATGTCGGAATATAAAAAAGTAATAGCTCAAAATAAAAAAGCATATTTCAATTATTTTATTGAAGAAAAAATTGAAGCCGGCATAATATTGACTGGTAGTGAAGTTAAATCATTGCGTCAAGGAAAAGCTAGTATAGAAGATAGTCATGCAGAAAATTCGGCAAATGAAGTGTTTTTGTATAATTGTCATATTGCGGAATATGAGAAAGCTAACAGATTTAATCACTCGAGCAGAAGAACTCGCAAATTGCTTCTCAATTCTAGTGAAATAAAGAAAATAATTGGTAAAATTCGCCTAAAAGGTTATACTCTTGTGGCTCTTTCTTTATATTTCAATAAGAAGAATAAAGTAAAAGTTGAGTTAGGCATAGCAAAAGGTAAAAAATTACATGATAAAAGACAGGCTATTAAAGAACAAGATTGGAAGAGGGATCAGGGGCGGATTATGCGGCTGAAGTGCTAACCAGACAGCCTCCTAGAATAGTTTAATAAGAACATTAAGAAAAAATTAACGAAACATATTATTAACGGTACATTAATGACCATAACTCCTGATTACCTAATTGAAAGAAAGCAAAATAAATCAAAATTAAGGCTTTGGAAGTTAGCAACAATTTTTATGTTTATAGTTTTAATTGTTGTGATGATTAAGCGATTTGATTTGACAAGCTCTGAATATGTAACTACTAATAGTAAATATATAGCTTCGGTTTTAATAGAAGGTATAATTCTTGAAGATGCAAAACGTGATACAAGATTGGAGGAAATTATTGATGATGAGCAGATTAGTGCTCTAGTGGTTAATGTCAATTCTCCTGGTGGGACTGTTGTTGGCTCAGAGAAAATTTATAATATGCTCAGAAAAATATCAGCCAAAAAGCCGGTGGTGATTGTTATGGGTACACTGGCAGCAAGTGGAGGATATTTTATATCCTTAGGGGGTGATTACATAATTAGTCATAATGGGACGATTACTGGGTCAATTGGGGTAATTTTTCAAACTCTAGAAGTTACAGATTTAGCAAGGACGTTAGGTATTACCTTTAATAATTTTAAATCTGGAGAATTAAAAGCAGCTCCTAACCCTACCGAAAAAGTTACAGAAGCCGTTCGCCAGGCTATAATGTCGAATGTACTGGATACTTATGATTATTTTATTGAGCTAGTTGCTTTAAGAAGGAATATACCAATTGACCAAGTTAGGGAAATGGCTGATGGTCGGATATATTCTGGTCGCCAAGCTTTGAAGCTAAAGCTTGTGGATGCTGTGGGGTCGCGGGATGATGCGATTAAATGGCTACAAGAAGTCAAAAAAATTGATAAGAATTTGAAGGTAAAAGAATTTAGAATAAAACCGAAACCAAAATTCCTAGAAATTATTATGGAAGATTTTGATAGTATTTTGCCAAGTTTCTTCAAGAATAAATTTCAAGGATTAGGAGCTATCTTTTGATTTATGGCAAAAAAATCTGACTTAGTAAATAAAATATCGGAGAATCTTAGTTATCTTTCTAAGGAGGATATAAAAGATTCTGTAGATTTGGTTTTGGATTATTTACAATCTAGCTTAGCGAAGCAACATCGTATTGAAATTAGAGGGTTTGGTAGCTTCTCGATTAGGCAACGGAAATTTCCAAATAGTGAGCAATCATATAAAACCGTCTATTATCGTATGCCCAGAAATTATGGCAACATACGTGAAAAAAATATAGAATCCTGAACATCTATTAGTAGCTCCTCGCAATGACGTTGAGGTTTGTGTCTTCTTTGCTAATAAACCATTCGTCTTGTTTGACAAAACATCCTATCGCCTTTATTGTTTAGTTATACTCTTCTGCTTTGAAGAATTGGCTCCGCAAAACTTCGGGGAATTCGCGTGCTCACGTACTAGTTGTACGCTCCGCTCGCTCACCCCTTGTTTTACGTTCCAATTCTCCAAATCATTTGAGTATATTTCTTATAATTATGTATAGTTATGACTTTAGAAGAATTCCGCCTGAAATATAATTATGATCAATCAACCAAGATGATGCAACAATATTTAGACATCAAATTTGCTAATCTTGATTGTCTTTTATTGTTTAGGATGGGTGATTTTTATGAAATGTTTTTTGAGGATGCCATTCTTGCTAGTCAAGTTTTAGGTATTGCTCTTACTAAAAGAGGCTCTAATGGCGATTGTGACATTGCTATGTGTGGCGTTCCTCATCATGCTCTTGAGACCTATTTAAATAAGTTAATTGAAGAAAATTACAAAGTTGCTATTTGCGACCAATTAGAGACCCCAGAAGAAGCAAAAAAACGTGGTGGCTATAAAGCTGTAGTAAGTAGGGACGTGACGCGTATCATCACCCCAGGTACTATTACTGAGGAATCTTTAATTGATGCTGGTGAACCTAATTATTTGGCAAGTTTAGTTTTGCTAAAAAATAGAGCGTCAATTTGTTACGTGGATATCTCTACTTCAGAAATTTCAGTTATAGAGGTTCCACAGAATGAGATTATCAACGAATTATCACGTCTTAAGCCCAAAGAGATATTACTTAGTGAAAATTTGAGAGGGCAACAATTAGCTAGTAATATTCAGAACCAATTGCATTTCCGTATCTCATATCAAGTTGATAGTTTTTTTGCTAGTAAAAAATGCCATAAAATTATTTTAGATTTTTATAAAATCAGCGATCTAAAAGCCATAGGCGAAATATCCGAATGTCAAATAAGTAGTATTGGTAGTGTCTTAGAATATTTATCTTTAACCCAAAAGCAAAATATTCCTTCTCTACCTTTACCTCGGTTGGTTAATTACCATAATTTTATGATTATTGATTCGGCAACTCGGCGGAATTTGGAAATTACCAGTAATTTATTAGGAAAAACCAAGGGTAGTGTCCTTGCTACTATTGATCATACCGTTACTAAAGCTGCCAGCCGTCTATTATATCACTTTTTATCTACACCGCTAATAGATATTGATCAAATAAATTCTCGACAAAATATAACCGAGTTTTTTTATAAAAATATTGCCATAGTAGGAAATATTAAAAAATTACTCAAGAAAACTGGAGATTTAGAACGTTGCTTGTCTAGAATTACGATGAATCGCGGTTCAGGACGAGATTTGCTAAATATTAAATATACGTTAAATGCTGCACTGGAAATAAAGGGCGAATTTATCGCTCATTACGGGTTAAATCTGCCAGATTATATAGAGAACTTAATCAAACCATTATCTGGCAATGAACAATTATATTCCTTAATAGACCAGGCAATTAGAGAGGATGCACCAAATAATATCAATGAAGGCGGCATAATAAATCATAATTATCATCCTAAACTACAAGAATTATATGATCTAATTAATAATGGCAAATCACATATAGAAAAGCTAAAAAATCTATATCGTCTTGATACTGGCATTGAAACTCTCAAAATATCGCATAATAATGTACTTGGGTTATTTATTGAAATTACTCTAAGACATAGTGATAAGATGGTAGACAGCAAATTTATTCACCGTCAAACAACCTCTAATGCTACTCGATATACTACTATTGAATTGCAAAAATTAGAAAGCGATATGGTTAATAGCAGAAGTTTAGCAATTAATCTTGAACTGGAATTATATAATAAAATATGCGAGCAAGTTATTGATAATGCCGTATTTCTGCGATTGCTTAGCTGTTCTTTGAGTCAGCTTGATGTATTCTGTAATTTTGCTTATATTGCCGATGAATATAATTATGTTAGACCGGTTTTAACTAATGATTTGACTTTTGAAATTATCAAGGGACGTCATCCAGTTGTTGAACAAAGCCTGTTAACTGATAAAAAGAGCTTTATTGACAATAACTGTACTTTATCGGAAGCTAATAGAATTTGGTTAATTACTGGACCTAATATGTCTGGCAAAAGTACTTTTTTGCGGCAAAATGCCCTAATAGCCATATTAGCACAAATTGGTAGTTTTGTACCAGCGACAAGTGCTAGGATAGGGGTGGTAGACAAGATATTTAGTAGAATAGGGGCAGGGGACGATTTACAAGCAGGACAGTCGACCTTTATGGTGGAAATGTTAGAAACGTCAGCTATTTTAGCTCAATCTACTAAAAGCTCCTTAGTGATATTAGACGAGGTCGGGCGAGGAACTTCAACATATGATGGCGTATCAATTGCCTGGTCAGTGCTTGAATATATTCATGATAATCTCAAATCTCGATGTTTATTTGCTACCCATTATCATGAACTAACCAGTATGAGTAATTTTTTGCCCAGCCTAAAAAATTATACAGTTGCTATTGAGGAATTAGGAAAAGAAATATTATTTTTGCATAATATTATCGAAGGGGCGGCTGATAAATCTTATGGAATTCATGTAGCCTACTTAGCGGGGCTACCAAAATCTGTTATAATTAGGGCGAACGACATTTTAACAAAATTAGAAAAAACCGCAACGTCCAAAAATAAGAATATATTAAACACCGAATCAAACAATTTAAGTTTATTTGACTTGCCAGTAGAAAGTAAAAAAGAGATAAAATTCAATAAGTTAGAAGAAGAAATTAATAAAGCTGATCCTGATCAACTCTCTCCTAAACAAGCCTTAGAGTTGGTCTATAAGTTGAAAGGGTTGATTGTTGAGTGATATGTTATAAATGGATTGCTTCGTCGGCTCATGCCTCTTCGCAATGACATCTTGTAACTTTAGCTTTTTTTCTGTGAACGTTCACATGCTAGTAAACACCTATGATTTGGGTTTGTGAAACGATTTATTTGACTTTACAAAAAGTATACATTACATTTAATAGTATATAATATATAAAAAGTATATCTATGCATACAATCACATCAAAGCTACCAGATGATCTTTATAATAGATTAGACCAACTTGGAAAAACTATAGATAGAAAGAAAAGTTATCTTATCAGAAAAGCAGTAGAGAGCTTTTTGCAAGAAAAGGAAGATTATTTTATAGCTTTACACAGATTGGAACAAAGAAATCCTAGGATATCTTTAGAGAAGTTAGAAGATAATAATGACTTGGAAAATTGAATTTGATTTCAAGGCTGCTAAAGAATTTAGAAGGCTAGGAGGCTGCCTGCGATAACTAATTAATTATATTTTGAGCTATTTTTCGGCGAGAATAAATATGATTTTTGCAGGAATAATGTACCTATTTCAAGAAAATCATGTTTATTCACAGCCAAAAAGAGCCAAATATAGAATTACTTTAGTTATCGCAGGCAGCCTCCTAGATAAAGCATCACAAGAATTGATCAGTAATTATTTTAAAGATAAGGTATTAAAATGTAGTCATCCTAAAGATTTAGGTAAGCCAATGAAATATGATTATGTTGGATTGTGGAGATATAGGGTAGGGAAGTATAGAGTGATTTGTAGCATAGAAGAAGAGCTGTTAATAGTGCTTGTTTTAAGAATAGCGATAAGGGATGAGGTGTATACTCAAATGATTTGAGTATACATGAGACTTCCTGCATAAGTCAATCTAGTTGGTGATTTTGTCGTCGAAACTTGCCTCCGCTCCTCACGTACGTCTATGTACGCTGCGGTACTCGGCTTCGTTTCTCCTAAAAATCCCTCAACTATCTTTGACTTATGCAGGAAGTCTATGATAGAAAAAATAAAAATAATGAAAACAGCTATTAGTGGAACAAAAAAATCTGTTATATTATAGATATAACTAATTCGATTAACGTCGTCATTGCGAGCGAACGTATGTGAGCGTGGCAATCCATATTCATTTTTTTATATAGGTTATACTTTAATGTCAATAGCACTAGAACCTAAAAATTCAGAACCTAAATTTTCAGTAAATGGCAAAATATGGCAGCAGCGATTGGTTAATGAGTATGATGTTTTAGAGCTTTGTCGTTCTGTAGGAATTAGTGATTTTCTCGCAAGGGTTCTATCTCCCCGTCTAGAGAATTTGGTGCAAGCTACTGATTTTCTATCACCTAAGCTTAAGAATTTATTGCCAGATCCTTTTCATTTACTTGATATGCAAAAGGCGGTAGATAGGACTATAGAAGCCATTATAAATAAACAAAAAATTTGCATATTTGCTGATTATGATGTTGATGGGGCTACCTCTTCTTCGTTGCTTAAGAATTTATTTAGGAATTTGGGGCAAGAGGTTGATATTTACGTTCCAGACCGAATTGCTGAAGGGTATGGACCAACCCCAGCTGCTATGCAGAAAATTAAGGACAATGCAACTAAACTGCTTATTACCGTAGATTGTGGAGCAATGGCACATGAAGCTCTGAAATATGCATCGCTAGTAGGACTTGATGTGATAGTGATCGATCATCACATTAGTAGCGACATATTACCTGAAGCTGTTGCCGTTGTTAATCCGAATCGTATTGATGAAACCAGCGATTATAAGTATCTGGCTGCTGTAGGAGTATCATTTTTATTTGCTACTGCCTTATTATCTGATTTAAAAAAACAAAATTTCTTTGCCAATGACGTATATGCAACTCAGGCGTCATTGCGAGCGAACGTACGTGAGCGTGGCAATCCACATTCATTAGAAATGGATTGCTTCGTCGATGCTAAAGCATCTCCTCGCAATGACGTTGTAGGTAAGAGTAGCTATAATATACCCAACTTAATGCAATATCTAGACTTAGTGGCACTTGGCACAGTATGCGATGTAATGAAGCTTGTTCACTTAAATCGTGCTTTTGTTGTTCAAGGATTAAAAATCCTTCAACAAAGAAAGAATTTGGGCATGACAACCTTATGTGATATTGCTGGCTTAAATGAAAAACCAAACTGTTATCATTTGGGATTTGTCTTGGGACCTAGAATTAATGCTGGTGGAAGAGTTGGTAAATCATCCTTGGGAGCTAGCCTTTTATCTACCGAATGTTCAATAGAAGCAAATAGATTAGCAAAGGAGTTGGAGAAGCATAATAATGAGAGGAAAGTAATAGAGCTGATAATGATAGAGGAAGCTACTAAAATAGCTTTAACCCAAGAAAATGATAGCTCATTATTTATAGTTGGTAAAGGGTGGCATCCAGGTGTGATCGGTATTGTTGCTGGAAGATTAAAGGAAAAATTTAATAAACCAGTGTCAGTTATAGCCTTAAATAATGGAGTAGGTAAGGCTTCTTGCCGTTCTATCAAAAATGTTGATTTTGGTAGTAAAATTATCAATGCCAAAACTAAAGAGTTAATTGTAGTTGGTGGGGGGCATGCAATGGCTGCTGGATTTACAGTATTAGAAGAAAAATTGCAAGAGTTACAAGAATTTTTAAATCACGCCTTTAAGAGTGATATGAGTAATCAGAATGACCTCATTTGCGAAGAATATGATGTGGAACTCACTACTAATAGTGTGAATTTGCTATTAATGGATGAGTTAAGTAAACTTGAACCATTTGGTCAGGGAAATCCTGAACCAATATTTAAATTCTCTAATCTTTTTGTTTTGAAAGCTGACATAGTCGGGGAAAAACATATAAGATGTTTGCTTGCTCCTTCTAAGGAAGCTTTTGGCTCTAAAGCACTTC
This sequence comes from Rickettsia endosymbiont of Pseudomimeciton antennatum, assembly GCA_020881195.1. GTDB lineage: Bacteria > Pseudomonadota > Alphaproteobacteria > Rickettsiales > Rickettsiaceae > Tisiphia. Next base: position 17,024 of record JAJIYL010000001.1, read on the forward strand.
CTGCTATTGCTTTCAATGCTGTGTCTACTCCTATAGAGAATGTTTTACTTAATGTTAAGTCACATAATATTTCAGTGATTGGTTCGTTAAAAATGAATAGCTGGCAAGAACGTCATACTATACAATTACAAATAAAGGACTTGATAATATGATTTTTTTAATTATATTCAATTAGCATTACTCCGCTATTAGCGAGGCTTGCAATATCTTTCGTCATTTTAAAACACGTCTATTAGCGAGCGAACGTATGTGAGCGTGGCAATCCATGAGGTTTGCATATGGATTGCTTCGTCGCTACAAAAGTAGCTCCTCGCAATGACGTATAAGGTAGAAGGGCAGAGGCTCAATCAATATATATATGTAAGTTTTTTATGTCAAAATCTAAACAAGTAAAATCACAGACCAGTGTTCTTATCGAAACAACAAACGATCTTGCTATAGTTCAAGAGCATTATCAAGATTATCCCTATCCTTATAGAGATCCTGAAGAGGAAACAAAAAGATTACTGGCAGTTAGTGGTGAATTTTTGGGGGAGTTAAATCATTATTTATATCAAGGTAAGGAGGATTTTAATTCAGGTTTTCGAGTGTTAATTGCTGGTGGTGGTACTGGTGATTCTACTATATACATGGCAGAGCAGCTAAAAAATAAAAATGCCGAGGTGGTATACTTAGATTTTAGCAAACCAAGCATGGAAATCGCTCAAAAACGTGCCGAGAAACGCGGTCTTACCAATATTAAATGGGTATATGATTCTATCTTAAATATTCCAAAGCTTAATTTAGGTAAGTTTGATTATGTTAATTGTTCAGGAGTATTGCACCATTTAAAAAGTCCTCCCGATGGCTTAAAGATTTTAAAAGATTCTCTAACTAACCATGGAGCAATTGGTCTAATGGTTTATGCTAAATATGGTCGTACTGGGCTATATCAGGTGCAAGATATTATGAAAATGGTAAACCTTAGCAATAGGGTAGAGGAGATAATGAATGCTAAAGCTGTTATGGCTGGTTTCCCTGCAACTAATTGGTATATACGTGGACAAGAGCTATTAAGAGACCATGTGTTTTTTGGCGATGTAGGTTTATATGATATGTTCTTACATAAACAAGATAGGGCTTATTCTATTCCCGAATTATACGAATTTATTCATAATGCAGGTTTAAATTTTGTCGAATTTTCTGATGTTAGCGAAAAATTAGCTCTAAGAATTGAGAATTATATTAGTGATTTCTCTCTTCTACAGAAAATTAAAAAGATGGATATAATAACTCAGCAAGCAATTTGTGAATTAATTGTTGGCAATATCATTAAACATAGTTTTTGTGCTTCTAATGCAAAAGATACCATTGCTACTCTTGATAATTTAAATAATGTGCCATATTTTTACGGTATTACAGGCATTGCCAAACAAATTTATGATCATAGCTTTATTTTCCATAATATATATTATAGAACTGTTTTATTAATATGAAAATACTCATTGTTATTTTATTCTTATTGTTCTCTTTTCCTATACATGCCAAGCATATATACAATAAGGAGGAATGGTTATTAAAAGGTAATCCCTTAAAAGTACCTTCAGAATTTCAAAATGGCACAGCAACAGTTGATGATATTTTAAATTGGTCTTTATCCTTGCAAAAAAAAGAATATGGTGAGCCTATCTCTTTGCGAAAATTTCCATTGGACGAAGATCGTAATACAGAAATTGTATTAGTAGAAGTCGGTACGGGAAGCCAAAATTCTCTATATTTTATATTTATGAAAAGAGAAATAATGGAATGGACCTACCCTATATACAGAATGAGAAGCAAATGCTAATCTTCTAGGATAGGAAATGAATCCTAAACAACAATAAGGAGGCCCATATGGAAGTTACCACAATTGGTATAGATATTGCAAAAAGAAT
>JAJIYL010000002.1 GCA_020881195.1 Rickettsia endosymbiont of Pseudomimeciton antennatum
CCAATTACAGATTTTAGAATTTTAGGTGTAAGTAATAGTATTGGTGTTTTTGACAATGAAATTTTAAAAGGTGAGGACATAAACCAAAAATACAAGCAGGTTCAAGTTGGAGATTTGGTATATAATCCGCATAGGATTAATGTTGGTTCTTTAGGTTTAGTTTTCGAGGATTTAAGCGGTGGTTATGTAAGTGGTATTTATATCGTATTTAGAGTTTTAAAAAAATTCCAAGATACTCTACCATCTGAATATTTATTACATATTTTAAAATCAAAATATTATTTAGGCATTATTGGCAAATATGATACAAAGTATGGAGCTGTTAGAGCGAACTTAACTTATGAACAGCTTTGTAATATACACATACCATTACTTAAAAAAAATGAAATGAAAGAATTCTTAGAAAAAATAAGTAAACTAAATAATATCACGGAAGAATTTCAGAAAATTAAAAATAATCTTAAAGAATCTATATATGAGATTTTACCTCATTTGTGAATTAAGTATAATTTATAATTCTATGTTAACCAAGGGATGATTACGAAATTAAATATTAGTAGCTAAATATTGCTATTGCCTAAACAACAACACGGTAAGTAATATTTAACTGATCTGGTTTCAGGTTATAGTGATTATTTTTTAGCTGTCTCTTATTTACAGCTTCTTTGGTTTTTTAGAAAAATATTTGATTTTATTTGCTAATTCGCTTTACTCCTCTCTTAATATGGGATAGGTGTGGTATTGATAGCACTTAATATATTTAGGTTTGTTGTTAAGTAGTAAGTGTCATCTAGTTAACAAGTACAGAGGTTAGAATAAAACGCAAATTTTACCAATCTAACCTCTCGTACCACATTTTTTTGTAACCCAAAAAACGGTAGGAGGATTATATGACTAATAACGCTCAAAATCAACAACAAGTTAAAGAAATTATTAATCTGCACAAGCTTCAGCCAGAATTGATTGAAGCAAGGTCAACATTAACAAAGGTCTTAAAAACACTTTGTTCTAATGATGAGCTAATGCAAAAAGTATACGATTATTCAGAGGATAGTGCTACAATCATTATATGGTATTTACAACAAGTCATAAAATACTTAGATGCCATCATTGATAATAATAAAGTGACTTGATGCTTTAAATGGTAAATTTTAATAAAATTATTTATCCTTGTTTTTTTAAGACTGTGGCTATTTAAGGTAATTAAGTAGAAAATTTGAATGTGTAGCGACTTGATATTTCTAATTAATATTGCCACACATTAAATCTTAATTAGCTAGATTAGGTACTTATTTAATAATAATTTTTAGCCACTGTCTCTAGTTCAACACTATTCTAACAAATTTTATAAAAAATCATTAATAGTGAAAAAACACTGTACTTCTGGAATTAATGAGGATATATGTGAAGATGACACTACGTGGTGTGGTGTCAAGCACCGAGGTTAGAAGCAACAATCGCAAAATTTTTCAATCTACCCTCAGTGTCTATTTTTTTTTAATAGGAGACAGTTGTATGATGACCAATATTAAAACGCAACAACAAAGCAAATTTACATGTAGGAGAAAAAATTGCAATAACACTACTAGTAACAACACCAGTGAAACAAATGATATTATTAGTGATCTTATTCTTGAGCTAAAACAAACTCAGAATGAGCTAGAACTAGCTCATTTATCACATAAAGACTTTATAAAAAAAATAGCTATTGACATAAAAACTTCCTGTGCCGAAATTTTGTTACTTACCAAAGCATTTTACGAAGGAGAAAATAATCCGACCAAGAAGAAAAATATAAATAATATTACCAACGACGTTGAAAAAGTAATAGCTTATTGTAGTGATATGGTAGATTTTGCTAAATACTACTATAATGGAAGCTCAACTACTACCACAAATGTAATACCACCAATATCAATGGTTTCTGAGAATTGACATAAATGGTTTCAAAAATTAGATTTGCAAATGAGGGGCGAGTGTACATACTATATGTGAACTCCTAATATTTTCAAAAAACAATTCGTTTAATCATTAGAGTAATAATCTTGGTAAATAATACGTAAATAGTCCAATTAGGTGCTTACTTATCAGCTATTTAGGCGACAACTATCATAATAATTTTAGCTACTGTCTCTAGTTCAACACTACTATAATAAATTTTATAAAAAAATCACTAATAGTGAAAAAAACCGCTGTACTTCTAGGGTTAATGAGGATATGTCTGAAGATGACACTACGTGGTGTGGTGTCAAGCACCGAGGTTAGAAGTAACAATCGCAAAATTTTTAAATCTAACCTCAGTGTCTATTCTCTATAACAAAAATAGGAGTTAATTTTATGACTACTAATGTCAAAAATCAACGACAAAATAACCCAACAAATAAAAAAATAAATAATATCACTAATATTGCTGCACAAATACTTAGAAATGTTTTGCAGAGCAATAATATAACCCATATTGACCTTAGCGAAGAGCATATAGGTTTAGAAGGAATTGAGATACTTAGCAAGGCTTTGGAACATAATGAACTTATAACCGCAATAAATCTTTGCGACAACGATATTGGTTTTGAGGAACTAAATCTCCTTATCAAAATGTTAGAGACTAATCATAGTTTGATTAATATAGATATTGGGTATAACAACATTGGTATTCAGGGGCTAATCATACTAACGGAATTTCTAGAAAATAATAAAACTATAAAGCAAATAAATCTTAGAGGCAATGATATTGATGATCAGGGAGCAGATATATTAGCAGAACTTCTAACAAACAATAAAATTATAAAGCAAGTGAATCTCTGTGACAATAATATTAGTGATCAAGGAGCAATCATACTAGCAGAGTTTCTAGAAAATAATAACACTATAAAGCAAATGGATCTCAATATTAATAATATTGGTGACGTTGGGCTTGTCCAGATTGTTAAAGCTTTGGAAACTAATAGAACCATCAGCCAAATAGATATTAGCTATAATTACATTACTGACAACGGGGCAATAGAACTGGTAAAAATTCTGGAGTCTAATAAAATTAGAAGCAAAATAATAATAGATTTCACAGATTTTGAAAATGAAAATACTAGTTATGAAGTAGAAGAGTTGTTAACTCAGGTTTTAAAGAACCATAACAAAAAACTAGGGGTATAAATATTCACCTTTTTTAAAATAGTAAATGCTTGAAAGTAGCATAATTTTAGTTTAATCTAACTTATAATTAAAATAATGTGTTAGGTGTTTAATGGAAGATATTCATAATTGGCAGTCAAAATTTGAATCTTGTGAGTATGCTGAAAGGTTACTCAATAAACTAACTCAGCTGAACCAGCAAGTAAAGCAACCAATAGATATTGATGAGGTTAAAAAAGGTATATATTACGCCAAAAAATATCATGGTTCCCAAATGCGACAATCCGGTGAACCGTATTACTCTCATCCTATAGAAGTAGCGTACATGGTTGCACAGCACACAGCATTAGAAATGCCTCAATATTTCAGGACTGATATAATTGTTACCAGTTTACTTCATGATACTATTGAAGATACATCTCTAACTAAAACTATGATTGATAGTATTTTTGGTAGTCAGGTTGCTAATCAGGTAGAAGACTTAACCAGAGTGAAGGTAGACAGAAAAATTAGTGCAGCAGAAACAGTAGAATTATTATGGGTACAAAAGAAATATGATGTCTTAATCATTAAGCTATTTGATAGAATTCATAATGTCGAAACTATTAGGGTAAAATCTCCAGAAAAAATTAAGAAAATAATAGAAGAAACTCTTAACGGATTTATGAATCTTAGTATCTACCTTGGAACCCCAAAAATTGAGCAAATATTAGCAAGACTATGCTTTAAGAATATGCAGAGACAGAATGATCACCAAACTTTACATGATAATTTCCTGCTTCCTTCTCTAGTCTCACAAAGTAAAATATCCCAAATCCATAACCTATTGCCATAGACACTATAAATCAACGACACTCCCCATTGTCCAAAATATTTCTTATAATAGATAGTTTCAAATGATGTAAAGCGTAAATGTTATAGAAAAGATTTCTTGTATATATGTGAATTTACAAAATTCTTTTTGTAATATCTATGCCAATTGTAGTAACCTACATTTTGGTCTCCAATTTGTTGGCTTAAGTTTATTATAATCTTTAGAAGATACTATAATATGAAAACTGTTTTACCTGAACGCTCCTTGATCATTCAAGAAAGACTTGATAATATTGTCAAAGAAATTCTACATGTGTCAGAAAAAAAGGTTGCAATGATTATTTTATTTGGCTCGTATGCCAGAGGCGATTGGGTACAAGACGAATATAAAAAAGGTCACATTACCTACAGCTATCAAAGTGATCTCGATATTATGTTGGTCATGAAGAAAAACAAATATGCCGGTCTTGCTGGGTTATCAATAGAAGATAAAATTGAAAAAAGGTTGGAGAAAAAATCATTAAGAAATCCTTTTGAGCTATGGGTAACTTTGGTACTAGAATCAATCAACACGGTAAATAGTCAGCTTGAAAAAGGTCATTATTTTTTTTCTGATATAAAAAAAGAAGGAATCCTTTTATATGATAGCGGTGAATTTCAGCTGGCGGAAGCTAAAAACTTACCCTGGAAAGAAAGGAGAGAAATAGCTAAAGAAGATTATGAATATTGGTTTGAAAGAGGAAAAGGTTTTTTTCTTGCTTGTCAATATCCATTGAAGAGGGGAAATTATGTTTTATCAGCTTTTTACCTTCACCAAGCTACTGAAAGTTTTTATAATGCTATCCTGTTAGTTTTTTCTGGTTATAAGCCAAAGTTACACGATATTAGAAAGCTAGATAGTATAGCTGGAAATTACAATGAAGAATTATGGCAGATATTTCCTCATTCTAGCGTTAAGCAAAGGCAATGTTTTAGATTACTTGAGCAGGCTTATGTTGAAGCTCGCTATAACAGAGATTATAGAATAACTAAAGAACAGCTACTTTACCTTATTGATAGGGTTAAAAAATTAAAAACAATGACCAAAAAAGTTTGCTTGGAGAGAATTAATAAAGAGATAATTTAACCAAACTCTTAACAGAAAGCAAATAAATTGTATTAATTGAAGTTTGGCTGCTATTAATGCAACTTGTATTGGATGATGGTAATATGACTCGCCAGAGTGTCGTTTCTGATCTGCTTGGTATTTGATAACGTATTTTAATGCCAGTGTTATAACAGAGGTATCTATTATAGAATTATGCTTTTTACTATATGCTATAATTTTATCCAAAAACTCTTTCATCAAAGATTCTTGTAGTTGCCGGTTATGAGGCGGATATGAAATGAAAATAACAGGGCTTGTTCATCGGTTTCATCGGTCATAAATAACTCCCTATTGAATATTTACTTTGAAGCTTGCTTAGTCATTGTAAGGAAACGTAAACCGACGATACCCTTTACTGAAAATTACCTCTTGTTTGATAGCTGGTGTCGTTCCTTCTGGATATATCAAAAATAATGTGTTTTACTATATTTATGCTTCCTCAACTAATGCTCCAGATAAATTACATTCACTGTTTTCCTGAAGCGTGCTGTCACCCGGTGACCACTCTGTTATTTCCTTTTCCCTTGCGTAATCACGTACTGGTTCAATTATACGAAGACGTGTAGTAGGTTCTATGATTTGTTTTTCTCTTAATGTTTTTATTAGAGTATAGCGGCTATCTTTTTCTGGGTCTAAGCCTGCAAGCGTAAATAACTCACCTTTATCATATGTTTTTACATATACAGAACCATTATTATCATTAAATGATAGCACGCTAGTAGGTTTTAGCGTTACCTCTAAACTAATAGGAGAGAGATATAGATATTCTTCTTCCATAGCTGTAATTACTGACTGATCTATTTGCGGAATATAACTTCTACTATAAGAAGGTTTAGTATAACCAATGTGAGAACGTAATTGTAATGCTTCTTTGTTATCCTTAATGGTTCTTATTTCTTGAAATAAATTTATACGCTCTTTTTGACACTCTGGATCATCACAAAAATTATCAGTTTGAGGAATATCCCACATTAAACTAAGTGAAATGTTACCAGTTGATTGTAATTCATTGACTTTTCTTTCTTTATAAAAAGTTAAAGTCATACCCTTATCAATCTTATTAATCTGCTCAATATCTACACTTAGATTCTGGGGAGAATTATCGCCAATTTTTACCTGTACAGTACCATCTCTGAATAAATCAGCTAAATATACCGTATTAAGATCAAGTATTATTTCCTTATCTTTTCCTGAGTATAAAATAATCTTTTCAGAATGTATTTCATTACTCATTTGAATTTCAATGGTAGCTGGTATTTGTAAAAGAGTAAATAACCCGTGGTTTAAAGCTTTAGAGAAATCGCTTTGTTTTGTAACATGAGTCAAAGGCGTGCGTGTTGCACCACTAAATGCTTCAAGATATTCTGGAGAATAATCACACCCTATACCCATCGAGAAAATTCTAGGACATTCATCATTCTGTGTTAAGTTTTTTAGCACTTCTTTTGGATCAAAAAATTCATGCTTTATATCTACTGTAATATTTTTTTTATAGTCAAAAAAAGATATAGACCCTTTTTTTAAGGTTTCTTGTATCAACATTGGGTCCTTTATATCTAAACCTTCATTTACAACACTACTCATACCGTCAGATAATAGAATTATAATGGTGCTACTTATTGGCATTTCACCAAATGAGTTTAGTTCTTTGACACTTAACATACCATGGTAAATTGAAGTACCAATACCTGTTTTAATATCGTATAGTTTTTGAAAAACATCATATCTATCTTTTCCATCAAGTATAATTTCGGCTTTTTTATTAAAAGTAATAATACTGTAAACATTATGCAAGATTTTATCACTATAGTTTGTTATTGTTGAAATAGCTCTCTTTACAGCTTCGATTCTAGAGATTTTGCTTGAGTTTTGTTTATCAATTATATCTTCTGTTATATCTTCGATTTCCATACTTGAACTTGTATCAATAACGAAAATAAAATGTTTTTTTTCTGGCTTCGTATTACTATAATTATAGTTTACGCCTAATAGTGTTGTTTTATGTACTTTCGTTGAATTTGCATGTTTACTTGCTTTGATACTATTAACTTCTAAATTATTAGCTATTTCACGATTTCCACACTTAATTGCTAGCATATATTTCTCTAAACCTTACTATATTAAAAATAATCAACTCTACTTTTTTATCATAGAGACCATTCAAAACCAGGGGCAGAAATTAAATTTTGCTAAAAATATGGCTCGCTTTTTGTAACAATATCTTACAAGATGATCTGTGATAATTAAAATATATTTCATTCTGGTTGGTATAAGAGCAATTCACTTGATTTTTGCCCCTGGTTTTGAATGGTCTCCTTAATTCAATTTTAGTCCAATATTGTTTCATAAATCAACTGCTAAAAGTTTGTTAACGCTAATTAATATAAAGGCTTATAGGTATAAATCTAATAAAAAGTTCCCAGAATTACTCATCAAAGCACTTGTTAAAATAATTAAAATTTATGCGATAATAATAGGAACTTGATATTGAACTATTTTGTTGTCTCTAGTAATTATAGTTAATTCTTCTATAATAGCTTGAGCTATAAGAAGCCTGTCAAAAGGATCATCGTGATGGTTTTCTAACTTTTCTACAAAGATTGTATGCTTAATATTTATAGGTAAAGGGTCAAAGCCACTCTCTAATATTACTTGTTCAAGGTTATTTGGAGCTTCTATTTTACCAAGAGCTTTTTTAATAGTAATTTCCCAAGTGTTTACTGGACTGACAAAAATCAGATTATTTGGGTTACTAATAATTGTTCTGGCTTCTATTGTTAAAGTTGGATTGTCCTCTAACCACCACAGTAGAGTATGGGTATCAAGTAAATAACTCACTCTACTTCTTGCTTAAAGCTTGATAATAAATTTTGTGGTAATTTATCAAAATCTTCAGCAATTTTAACTTGCCCTTTCCAAGCTCCAGCTCTACGGGGAGATGATAGAGCTTTATATTTTACTAATTTAACTGCTGGTCTACCTGCTTTGCAAATAATTATATCTTCTCCTTCTTGTACTTTTTTTATTAAATCAGAAAGATTAGTTTTTGCTTTATGTACACTTGCTATTTGCATTTCTCCCTCTAATTATTCTTAGTCTAGTCTAGACTAAGTTTTATTATACGTCAATATAGGGAGTATATTTTTATTATTTAACCTCTGTATGACTGTAAATTTGTGTCTGGAATGTTCAGAAGTCAATTGCAGCAGATGGAAGAAGTGGATCACAGTAAAACAGTTTTTGTTTTTTAATATTTTACTATGTAATATAATCATTATTTAGTATGGTTTGCATTACTTAGTATAAGAGACTGGTTAAGTGACAATATAGATTTTAGCAATAAAAGTTATTTTTTGTCTGGGAAAGCTGTAACGTGCATAATTAAATTGCGTTATTTGAGAATAATTATTTTGCTTATTACTACTTTATGGTAATATAATTTTCATAAGTCAATTGCAGTGACAATAAGATATATTTCAGCATTGAAAATTATAGCAGCTTGTTCTTGTTTATTAATAGGCGAAATAATTATTCTCAAATAACGCAATTTAATTATGCACGTTACACGCTCACCTATAAAAATTGTGTCGGGTGGTAAGCTGTGCCTCAGTTCTCACTAGATACTACATTCTCACCTATAGCCCTAACTCCTCCGTGATAACAATCAACTTCAAGCGAATTAGGATGTAATTTACTATCAGTATCACATGAGATGATGTCAATAATATCATTATCAATAATTGTTAATTGTTTCATAAGCTGTTTTAAATATCTTGAAGATTCTTCTGAGTCCGCTCTTCCACCAATTATCTGTACTTTTATTAATCCAGCTTCTACCAAATGCTCAGGGTTCATTTCGTTAATTAACTGTTCCGATTGTTTACTACTTATGTTCCTAGAAAGTGCTACTTTCTTTAATTGCTTGGAGAAAAAACTACAGGCAATTTCATCATTAAGTTCCTTGGTATATAGAACCAAATCATCTGCTGTACCCAATATTTTATATTCATTTGATTTAATTTCTATTCTTGGCATTTACGTTCTCCCTTTGTTATTTATTTGTTGTTTTCTTTGAGAAATTTTTGGAGTTGAAGGTGGAGGATATATTTTGTTACTATTCTCATGTTTAATTACTGTATCTTTATTATTTACTCTATCGTCTAATTTTTTTTCTTCTACTCTCCGATGAATTTGTAAAGTTGGCTTTTTATCTTCAGTTGTTTTTTTGTATCTAATTCTGTACTACCTTTAGCAAACGATGAGACAAAAATTTTCACTTTGTTTTGAATATTAGTAACAAATTGTGTAATGATTCTATCCAATAATTGTAAGGACTCTTTTATTCTATTAAACACTGTTTTTTCAGGAGGATTTTCATAAAAAATTCGCCTAATTTCTGAACGTGCTACTGACATAGGCTTGGTTCTATCTGATAATAACTCTGTAGTCCTGTCAAATAAAGTGTTTTTTAGTTTTTCTTTCTTATCTGCTTTAAAGTTTAATCCTTTTATATTTTGCTCCATACTTTCTTTAAATACTTCTTCTACTAATTTGGGATCATTACTCCTAATCTCTTCTGCAGCTTTAGTTAAGGGATTTGATATGTTATGAGATTGCCACACTTCCGTATTAGCTGGAGCTATCTCAACATTATAATAATATTTTTGAATTAGTTCTTTTTGCTGTTCTTTGGCTAAAATAGGTGCTGGAATTTCCTTAGAAGCAGTTAAGTCAAAAGCAAAAATTAAATCAGGATCAGGGTTCCAAATAAGCACTTGCCGTATTGCCGTAGTATTATCTTCTTTCCCAGGTACAGCATGTTCTAGCTTAGCAGTTTGCGGATCGAACACTATACCAGAGGGGGCTCCTTTATCCCCTATATCTGCCGACTTAATGTTAATAGATGCATGTTTGTTTAATTCCTCTGTAACTTTTTTTATATTTGCATCTGATATAGCTAGTGACATAGGACTTCTATCACGTCCACCAACTAAATAAGCCTCCAATTTTGTGTCAGGTGGAAATTTACTAATTACATCCTTAGATAAAGATTGTGGATCAGTAACTCTATCAAAATGAGCTAAAGCAGTTTTCTTGCTTATCGGATCATGCAGAATTACTGCAACACATTGTTGTATATTATCAGTACCAATTTTTTCATAGCTAGAGAAACCAACCTCATGTTGTTCAACTCTGACAGCTTCATAATCAACTTTGCCTTGTTGTAATGAGTAGGCGGCTGAATATTGGTCAATAGCACTGTCATGATTACCTTGAATCCTATTGACTCCACCAAGTGCTAACCTTACTTTAAGCTCTTCTTGTTGATTACCACTTTTTTGGCAGAACAACAAACTATTTTCTTGCTCTGCTTTATATTTTTCTATAGTTCCTTGCTGCCAATGCAGATTAGCAAGTTCTTTATAAGTATTTTCTGCAATGTGATATTGCTTAACCTCAAGCGAATTGTCTATACTAGATTGATATTCTTGCTCTGCTTTATCAAGTACACCAAGTTTCTGATAAGTACGAGCTGCCATCAAATTAACATTTAATAATAAATTACTATCTGTTTGTGCTGCAGGAATTTGCTCTACTGCTTGTAGCTGCTCTAGAGCTTTCCTACTATCGCCTTCGCTAAAGGCTGCTAGTCCTTTATGATATAAATCTATTGCATGATTGCGAGCTATTTGTTCTTCTAGAGTAACAGTTTTTGGCACAAGATTGCTTATGTAATCAGGAAAACTTGAAGGCAAAGCCGCTAATTGTTTTTCTATCTCTATGATTCCTTCCGGTGCTGGCTGTCCATTAATTAACATATGTTCTCATTAAACCTCTATAGAAAACTAATCATATGAGATAAAAATTATAAATTCCAACTATAAGGTTAAATTTAAGACCAAATCTTTTACGGAGTCAATCATTTAGTTTGTATAAGTTCTATTTTTTACATTTCAATAAATCTTCACTTCTTCATATTATCTAGTTTCGAAAGAGGTCTAATGTATGAACTCATATGTTAAGTGTATTTGCCTCTTAAAGATCACATCGATATAATCATTTTACAGATGAAGCTCAATGTTTTCCTTGTATATATATCTTCAATATATGCTTGCCTAAGTAAGTTAAAGTATTGCTTTTGTTCAAAATTTTTAATTTAAGCAGACATGTGAAGTAATACTTTAATATGGGAAACGTCAATATTTTTTTTGGCATTCCAGATATCATATTGTTGCTGAAGATTAAGCCAGTATTCAGGGCTTGTGTTTGGAAATGCGGCAGATAAACGAATAGCCATAGAAGAACTGATACTAGATTTTTCGTTGATCAGAAATGATAAAGTTTTACGGGTAACTCCAAGCGATATAGATGCTTCAGTGACAGTTAAATTTAAAGGTTCTAAATACAACTCTTTTAATATATTACCTGGGTGTGGAGGATTGAACATATATACCTTGCTTTAATGATAATCTAAATAATCAACGTCATAGGCATCTCCATTACTAAAATGAAATATCAGACGCCAATTACCATTAATTTTAACTGACCAGAAGTCTTTCATATTGCCTTGCAGCTTGTGCAGTCCGAGTCCTGGTAAATTCATGTTTTCTACCTTAGTTGCAGCATTTAAGTTAGCCAATAACAGTCTGAGTTTTTTTATATGATCACTTTGTATTTTTGTAGTATCACCATAATTAAAGAAATTGTTTAGACCTTTATGGCTGAAAGTTTTGATCATATCATAAATAATATTACCTTATCATAATTGTAACATATAACGTTATAGTTATCAAGATAATTATCTGGGTATAACGGGAAACCCCATTATTTTTTGATTTTAACTGGAAGCTACGTTAAGTTTAGAAAAATCTAAAGTTGAGGGAGGTTGTTGTCATTTTTCAAAGACGAGTTCAGCGGATTATCAAAGTGGAGAACAGCAAAGAAAAAATGTTGAAAGATTTCTACTATACCCATTATTTAAAATGAAGATGCTGTTGTAGTTCATTAGAATGCAGCTAAATAAAGCGGTAATTTTTACGCATCTTCATTTTTGATCCAGTCTAATTAAATAGTAATGGATTGCTTCGACCATTACATGGTCTCGCAATGACGCTTGGATAAAAAGTACTAACGTCATTTAAATAGCTGGCATTATCTCCCCTTATTTACTTGAGTGTTATTTAATTGTAGTTTTGATCTATTTAATGGTGGTAGTGTATTAGATGGAGAATCTTTACTCATGAATCTTTCTATCATCCGACCTACTTTTTTAACTGCCTCAGTTTTCACTGCTAAAGAATCATCCATTTCTTCACTTTTTGCTAGCGATGTAGCCGTTATAATTGGCTCTTTCTCTTCTAGCTTTGATTTTAAAAAAATATTTAATCTTTCTTTATCGGGATTAGATTCTGGTAATATATCGGCAAATAGTTGCATTTTCTTCCGTTGCTCACGACAAGATTTCTCATCTGCTTCTAACTTAA
>JAJIYL010000003.1 GCA_020881195.1 Rickettsia endosymbiont of Pseudomimeciton antennatum
CATCAGGGCTATAGGGTAAATTTAAAGTGATTTATTAACTATAAGCCGGATACATGACTGCATTCGATTTTTTTGCTGTTATATATTATTTTTTTCTTGCATTATCGGGTAGGTCCATACATGGATTGCTTCGTCGACCTAACTCGCTCTTCGCTAATAGACGCTTGGCGATCAGATTTTTTTATTCATCACAAGAAAATAGCAAAAAAAGTCGTGAACGCTCACATCTAAACTACAACTGTAGTACTATTTTACGATGCAAAAAAATTGCTAGATTTAAACCTAATAATGGACTATTATCAGCTGAATTTTGCTCATTATTAATAATTATTACACATGCAAGCAACAGCTACAATTACCAACAAAAAAGCACAAATTAAAGAATTTGCTTCTTTTATCTTTGTAATATTTTTGGCACTGATGATAAGATTTTTTGTGATGGAACTTTTTTTTGTACCCACAGGTTCAATGAAAGCAACAGTGCTGGAGAATGATTATATTTTCTCAACAAAATATTCTTATGGATATAGTAATTATTCTTTTCCTTTCTACCCTAATATTTTCAATGGTAGAATATTGGCGTCACAGCCACAAAGAGGAGATATAATAGTTTTTCGTCCACCAAATAATATGGATATTAGATATGTAAAAAGATTGATTGGGTTACCTGGAGATAAAATACAATTAATCAATGATGTAATCTATATAAATGATAAAGCCATAGAACGTACTGAAGTTGGGACATATACAAGTGAAGAAGGAAGAAATTATATAAAATATAAGGAAATATTACCTAACGGCGTAAATTATTTTTCTTATAAATTAAAACAAGATGCTCATTTATTAGCAAATCAATATGGTAATACGGAAAGCTTTTATGTACCAGAAGGGAAATATTTCTTTCTTGGAGATAATAGGGATGAGTCGAATGATAGTAGGATAGATCTAGGGTTTGTACCGTTTAAAAATTTTATTGCCAAAGGACAATTTATTATTTTCTCGACAAAAGAACAATTATGGCAAAGCAATATTGGGATAATTAATCAAATATTTCGTATTGGTACTTGGCTAGCATCTATTAGATTTAACAGACTATTTACCTCTCTTTATACAGATAAAATACAAGATGACAACCAGTAAAAAGTCGGCTCTCTTTACGCCAGAAAAACTTGAACAAGATATAGGGTATAATTTTAAAAATAAAGATTTTTTACTTGAAGCGTTAAGCCATCCTTCCCTTAAGCAAAATGTCCTTAAGCACGAAGTTCCAAAAAACTATGAACGTTTAGAATTATTTGGTGATGCAATAATTAATTTTGTAATTACTGAAATTCTATTTAAAAATTTCTCTACTTATGATGAGGGGAAATTAGCAAAAATTAGAGCTTATCTAGTTTGTAAAGAATTACTTTGTAAAGTAGCTGCCAAAATCAATCTGTCAGACTATATTATTATGACTTATGGTGAAGAAGTATTAGGGGGAAGGCACAATCCTAATAATATCGAAAATACTATGGAGGCATTAATTGCTGCCATTTATCTTGATAGTAATATTGACACAGTAAAAAAAATAGTAAATGATTTGTGGCGTGAGTTTATATCTATTACTGACTTAGCTGATTATGATCCTAAAAGTACTCTTCAGGAATTAGCTCAGAAAAAGGGGACTAAAAAGCCTGTATATCAAGTGATTAAAAGAGAAGGATCACCACATTCATCTATATTTACTGTATTAGTACAGATGGATGAATATCAACAAACTGGTACTGGTCACTCAGTTAAGGAAGCAGAAAAAGTCGCTGCTCGTAAATTAATGAACTACCTCAACAATTTGTAAGTTGTGAGCGTTCACGGTTTTTTTACTATTTTCTTATGATGATGAATAAAAAATTTGCTTGCTAAACGTCTATTAGCGAGGAGACGCTTTGCGGCGACGCGGCAATCCATAAAAGTTGATTAGAAATAATGGTATGGACCTACCCTATATACAGAATGAGAAGCAAATGCTAATCTTCTAGGATAGGAAATGAATCCTAAACAACAATAAGGAGGTCCATATGGAAGTTACCACAATTGGTATAGATATTGCAAAAAG
>JAJIYL010000004.1 GCA_020881195.1 Rickettsia endosymbiont of Pseudomimeciton antennatum
ACACCGTGAATTTGAAAAATTCTTTTTGCAATATCTATACCAATTGTGGTAACTTCCATATGGACCTCCTTATTGTTGTTTAGGATTCATTTCCTATCCTAGAAGATTAGCATTTGCTTCTCATTCTGTATATAGGGTAGGTCCATTCCATTATCATAAGCAAAAAACCGTGAACGCTCACTATACATCAAACCTTATACCAAGTGTTACATTATGACCTTTATATGGCAATGACTTAACATGATTTTTTATCTTTTTACTGCTACCAAGATCTTTCCAACTATAAGCTACCTCAACTTTTACTATAGGTGCTAACTTGGCAGCAGCACCAAAAGTAAGGTGATAAACTAGATTATTTTTTTTATTACTAGAAACTGAAGTGCCAAACTTATTATTAGTAGTAATTTTGTTTTTTAGTTGACCAACTCCAGCCCCAGCACCAATAAAAAATTCACAAATACTTATATCAAAAATATCGACATAACCACTAAGGACTAAAGTAGTAATTTGAGGCTTAATTTTTAAGTCTGTACCGGAAAAAGAATGCTTTGATTGCTGATTAGTAAAGAAATTAAGCATAAGATCAGCTCTAACGTTATCTAGAACATAATAACCGATCCCTCCACCGACAATACCAGGGATATTCTGCTTTAATTTTTTATCCTTTAACTTAATCTTGTTCATTTTGCTTGCTCCAACTTCGGCTTTCAAATAAAATTGATTTTCAATAGCCCAAGAAGAAGCAGAAAATAAGAGTGAAATGCTGATGATCGTTAGTAATAATAAATTTCTCATAATCCTATTTTTTTATTTAGAATTTACTATAAATTAGACTTATTAGCCAGCTTATTTTGTTAAATAACTAAGCAAATAACAAAAAAAGAGGGCTAATAAAGCCCCCCTTCTTTTGTAGAATAAAAATAATGAATCGATAACTATCCGATTATTAGATATCAAACCTTATGCCAGCCATCAAATTATGTCCTCTGTAGGGGGTTCTGCTTGCTTTCCCACTATATATGTTCATGTCCATATCCTTGATCTTGAGATTAATTTTACCAGGCTTTGTCTCCCCATAATCTCTCCAGCTATAGGCAAGATCTAATTTTATGGCATTAGCCAGATTAAAAGAAGTACCAATAGTCACCTGATAAGCAAAATTATTGGTATTCTTAGAAGAACCAGAAGCTGTTCCTGATACTTTCTCGTCTCCAACTCCAATAGTAACAGTACCAGTAGTTTTTTCTTTCACTTGTGCCATACCAATACCGGCTCCAACAAATAATTTAACAGTACCTCCATCATACAAATCAACATAACCACTGAGTAATAATGATTTCACATTTCCTTTTGTTTTACCTTGTTCAGACATTTTAAGTTCAAACATCTCAATATTATCAGATACCTTAAATTCTGGATTAGTAAGGAAATTAAGTGTTAGCTCTGTTCTAACATTATCCATGATATAATAACCAATACCAACACCAAAAATACCATCAATATTGGATTTTATTTTTTCATTATAACCTTCGAATTTCTCTGTACTCAACTTACTTGCACCACCTTCGACTTTAACATAAAGATGCCCTACTTCGGCAAATGATGCAGCAGAAGTCAAAAGAACCATACCTGTAGCGGCAACTAAAAATAATTTTTTCATATGCTTGCTCCTAATTATTAAGTAAATAAAATTTAACAGACTTTCAATTAAATTGTAACAAATTTTTAGTTTTTTATGCAAGATTTAATTATATATTAACTATATTTTATTTTTGTCAAAGACTGAAAAAAACACAAAAAAAAGAGGGCTAATAAAGCCCCCCTTCTTTTGTAGAATAATAATGAATCGATAACTATCCGATTATTAGATATCAAACCTTATGCCAGCCATCAAATTATGTCCTCTGAGAGCAGATTTACCTAACTTATAATTCTTGTCCTTGTCCTTAGCTTTATCGCTTGTTTCTCCATAATCTCTCCAACTATAGGTAAGATCGAGGTTCATGTTATCAGCCAAATTAAAAGAAGCACCAACACTTAACTGATAAGCAAAGTTATTAGCAGTCTTACAGGACATAGGATCGTGTGTTTTTGTTTCTGCCTTCCCGTTAGTAGTTGTAGTCTCAGTACTAGTAAGCTTCTGTTGCAACTGAGCCATACCAACACCAGCTCCAGCAAAGAATTTAACAACACCTGCATCATATAAATCAACATAACCACTTAGTAATAATGATTTGACGTTTTCTTTAGCTTTACTTTCAACTTTCAAGGATTCTTTAGTATAAGAACCTTTAAATTCTGGATTAGTGAGGAAGTTAAGTGTCAACTCTGTTCTCACATTATCCATGATATAATAACCAACACCAACACCAAAAATACCAGAATTAGTGGATTTATATTTAATATTACCACTTTTACCATTATCATCCTTAAATTTCATCGCATTCAACTTAGTTGCACCACCTTCGGCTTTAACATAAAACCCCCCTGTTTCAGCAAATGATGCAGCAGAGGTTAAAAGAGCCGTACTTGTAGCGGCGATTAATAATAATTTTTTCATATATATTTCTCCTTAAAATTAATAAACAAGAATCCCTTTATAGATTCTCAAATAAATACCCGTGAAACACAAATATTTTCAAACTTCACTTAGGTCACCTGACCCTAGGTATATAACATAATATTTTCCTTCATCCTACTTAAAAAACTATTAATGAGTATTAGACAATAGCATTTCAGAGCAATTTGTGACAAAAAAGGTACAATATAATCTTTCATGCTGCTCATAAAACCCGTCCATCTAAGGTTTGCGAAGAATTGATTTTAACTTTTAGCATTTTTGACGAACAAGCTATATAACTCACTTAATAAAGTGGCAAACTCAATCTTCTCAAAACCTTTCTTAGGGATAATTATCATTGCCCAACTATTTTGTTTGAATTGTGGCACTTGGCTTAGAAGCCTAACTAAATGTCTGATACGTCTTTTGATTTTATTACGAATAATAGCATTTCCTAACTTTCTTCCGACTTTCATGCCAAAAAGTACTACATTTGATGAGTTACTTAGAATCTCGCTAGATTTTTTACATAACTGTGTTTGATGAAGTTTAGTAAAATTTTTAGCTATTATGCTAATGTAATAAGGGCTATGGAACTTTTTGCCTAACTTATTAACTAGATCAAATTCTTTCTGGTTTTTTAGGGATAAAATGAGCACCGACTACGCTGATAACTTTTTTCTGCCTTTTGCTCGACGCTTCCTTAAAATCTCTCTACCACCGACAGTTGCCATTCTTGCCTTAAACCCATGTCTTCTTTTTCTTACTAAATTGCTAGGTTGAAATGTACGCTTCATAAATCCATGTCCAATACGAAATAACAGATACCTTTATAATCAGATAAGATTAAACTGTCAACTTAAATATATGTATAATGGATGGTTTGGTATTTGGATTTTGTCCTTGATACCCCAATTTCGGATTAACTTCGTTAATCCGAAATTGGAATAATAATGTAAACAATCAGACTAGAAGCGATTCGTCGCCTGATTGGGATTAGAATTTTTAAATTATAATCCAAAACTGAGGTTTGATGGAATAAATTTTAGGTATAAACTTGCTAAATAACCAGAATTCACGTAACTTAGGTTATGTCAAATTGAAATAACAATATTATTTAAATAATTAAAGCATATGGCAAGACCCGATTTCACTAATTCAGAAAATACCATAAAAGAAATTATTAGAGTGAACTACGCCGGAGAATACGGTGCTAAACGAATTTATGAAGGACAGTTAAATTATTGCAAAAACCATGAATCCTACTCTACAATAAAGCATATGATGCAGCAAGAAGAAGTACATTTAAACTACTTTACTAACTCATTATTACAACGTAATGTTAGACCGACTATCTTGATGCCATTTTGGCATATTCTTGGCTATATAGTTGGCAGTGGATCAATATTGATAGGCACAAAAGCTGCCATGCTGCTAACGCAAAGTGTAGAAGAAGTGATTGAACAACATTATCAGAAACAAATAGATTATCTCGAAGAATATAATTTAGAAAAAGAATTGTTAGATAATATCAAGCAATTTCAGTTTGATGAAACAGAGCATAAAGATACCGCTTTAGTGCTAGGTAGTAGTGAAGTAGTATTTGCTCCCTTAATTAATAAAATTGTTAAATTAATGTGTAGTATTGCTATTAGTATAAGTAAAAAAGTTTAGTTAAAAGAAGAAAGTCAGAGATTTAGAGTCTATGGTATGAGGATGTAGTTTTTGATTGCAAAATAGGTTGTAATCATGTTAATCTTATAGAGGTACCACTAAATAATAGTAATGTAAATTTCCTGAAACCATTCGCTAGAAAAAGAAATGAATAAATATTTTATAATATTAATATTATTAATATTGCCGCATAATTCATTCGCTCAACAACAAATATCTAATTTTGTTACACCAGTTACTTATTTTGTTAATCACATCCAACAATTAAATCTACTCAAGAATAATTTAATTAAACATCGACAAGCGAGCATTATAGGCACCAGTGGTATGGGAGAAACCCAACTTGCTAGAATGTATTCTTATGAAAATAAAAATAATTATAAACTCATCTGGTTTATTGACTGTAATTTAGATATTAATCAAGAATTGTTAAAACTAGCAAAAGAGATTAATAGTTCTGCTAAATCTAATTTAATATCAGAAGATATAAGATTAGTACGAAAAGAAGTAATGAGCTATTTATCGAGTCAAGAAAAATGGTTGCTGGTATTCGATAATCTAAAGATAAGTGAAAATAAAAAAGTGCAAGAGTTCGTTGATTGGGAACATAATGGACACGTTATATTTTGCTCTCAAGATAGCGAAATGTTATCTAATATAACCAAAATGACTGCCTTTGAAAAAGACGATGTCATTACTCTTGCTAATAATATTCTAGAAAATAATGATCCAAAAGTAGTAAAATTCTTGAGCAAAGAATTTGCTGGTTATCCTATTCTAATAGTACAAGGGACACAATTATTAAATAATGTGCAAGGTTTAGATAGAGCCGAATATAAGAGAGAAATCCAACAATCAACAGACAAAATTAAATTAAACATTATATTAGCTATCAATGAACTAAAACCTAGTGCAAAAAAACTATTAAATAAAATAGCCTTAATAAATAATCAAGGTTTCTCGAAAGAACTTTTAAAAATTATTACTGATGATCAAAGTACTATAAACGATGATATTTATCAATTGTCTAAATTTGCTTTAATATCCAACATTGACTCACATGAAACTAACCCTGTTTTTGAAATGCACGATGTTATTGCTCAAAAAATAGCTGAGATTAATGGCAATAGTAATAATAAAGCTTATTTAGAAGATATAGTTACTAAATTAGTTGGATGTGTACCAAAGAGTGGAATAAAAGCTCGTATTTTCAGAAGTGCTAAAACTATATCTGAGAATTTTGAAGTAATTTTAAAAAATTCAGAAAAATATAATTTAAATATATATAAAATTATGGAACTTAATTTACAATTAATGCTTCAATATTATAGTTCTCTTAATTATTATGACGTAGAAAAAAAGGTTAATTGGTTTAATAAAGTTGACCAGGAAGGAAAATTTAAATTATGGTTGATGAATAATGATGAAAAATGTGCATATGCAAGATATATACAAGCAATAGGTACGTATCACAGAGGTTGTTCTAATTATAGGATTGCAATGAAATATTCTATAAGAGCGAAAGAAATATTCGATAATATGAAATTTTTTAGATGGACTTTATTTTATGCTTTAGCAATATGTAATAGTTCATTAGGACAGATTCAAGAAGCCGAAAAGAACATTCAAATTATAGAAAAAATGTTTAATGAAGGTTTAATAGATAAAAGTGAAATAAGTTATATACATAGTGCTAAGGCAAAATTATTATTTATGCAAGGAAAATATACTGAATCATTAGAGCAAATTAATAAAACTATAGAAACATCTATTAAAAATGGGATGAGTCCTGATGATTTATTTCTTATAGGTCACTATATAGTTAAAATAGAAATATTGAATTATCTTAAAGAATACCAAAAAGCATATGTTCAAGTTGAGCGATTATATAATTTGTGCAAACCTTCTAAAAAAGAGACTCATGAAATATTTGGTTACATTTTTATCCAAATGGCAAGAAGTGAACTAGGGCTAGGTAAACTAGAGCAAGCCTCAGATCATGTTAATAAGGCTATCTCCATATTTTTATCCGATGAGTTCAGGAATCCCAAAGATGCAGATTATTCGGAAGATCCAGATTTAGCGGCTAGTTATGTAGCACAAGGTGACATTTTATTTGCTCAAAATAAGATAAAAGAAGCTATAGAATCCTATAATAAAGCTTATACAATATATCATTATTTATATAAGGATAATCGGAAAAATGTGGCTCAAGTTAGTTACTTATATAGTCAAGGAGCCAAAGCAGCATGTACAGCAAAAGACTTGCATAGTTATAAATTCTTTGGTAAACCACAAGTAAAAGAATTCGGAGTAGAACACTCTAATACTGTATCTATGTTTGAGTATTGTAAACAATATGATATGGATTTATGGGCGAAAGAAAACTAGAAGGCTGTCTGCGATAACTAATTAATTATATTTTAAGCTATTTTTCGGCGAGAATAAATATGATTTTTGAAGGAATAGTGTACCTATTTCAAGAAAATCGTGTTTGTTCGCAGCTAAAAAGAGCCAAATATATTACTTTAGTATTGCAGGTAGCCTCCTATATAGCTCTTCCGTTCCGTCATTGTGAGGAGATACTTTGCAATACCTGTCATTGCGAGGAGGCGTATGCCGACTAAGCAATCCATAAAAGTAACCAAAAATAGATTGCTTAGTCGTCTTACGCCTCCTCACAATGACGTATATGCGTGTTCTCTTAAATTTAAATTCTTCCTAATAGCTCAAACATAGTTTTGCCAATATCAGCTGGTGATCTAGTGATAGTAACTCCTGCACTCTGCAGTGCCTCCAACTTTTGTTCAGCTGAACCCTGCCCATTAGAAATAATTGCTCCAGCATGCCCCATTCTTTTTCCTTCAGGAGCAGTAATACCAGCAATAAAACTGACTATTGGTTTTTTAATCTTTGAACTTTTTATTAATTCAGCAGCTTTTTCCTCAGCATCTCCACCTATTTCACCAATCATGATAATCGATTCGGTTTCATCATCTTTTAAAAACATTTCAATACAATCAACAAAATCAGTACCGTTAACTGGATCTCCACCAATACCAATACAGGTAGATTGACCAAGACCAGTAGCTGTAGTCTGGGCTACTGCTTCATACGTTAGAGTACCGGAGCGAGATATAATGCCAACTCTTCCTCTCTTATGAATATAACCAGGCATTATGCCAATTTTACACTCATCAGGAGTAATAATGCCGGGACAATTGGGACCAATTAATCTAGTTTTTGATCCAACTAATGCCCTTTTGACCTTTATCATATCAAGTACTGGTATACCCTCTGTAATACACACTACTAATCTAATTCCTGCATCTATAGCTTCCAAGATTGAATCGGCAGCAAATAGTGGTGGAACGTAAATAACGCTGGCAGTAGCCCCAGTTTTTTCAACTGCTTCATGCACTGTATTATATACAGGTAGGTCTAAATGAGTATTACCACCTTTTCCAGGAGTCACACCTCCTACCATTTTAGTACCATAATTAATGGCTTGTTCAGAATGAAAAGTTCCTTGAGAACCAGTAAAACCCTGGCAAATTACTTTTGTGTTTTTATCAACTAATATTGACATATATGCTTTTTCCGTATTTTTTGAGTTATATCTATAAATATAACAGATTTTTTTGATCCACTAATAGCTGTTTTCATTATTTTTGCAGTATTGCTTATTTTTTTTATTTCTAATAAACATAGATTGCCACAACCTACTTGGGTGGTCTCACTAATAGACATATATGCAACCCAATCATCATTGCGAGAAGGCTTAAGCCAAGAAGCAATCGATTCCTGGTCATTCTTTGTATTGCCGCGTCGCCGTAAAGCGGCTCCTCGCTAATAGACAAGCTGGTTATAATTACTTTACCGCAGCCACAATTTTAACTGCAGCATCAGCTAAATCATTTGCAGCAATTATTTTTAAACCAGAATTTGCTAAAATATTTTTACCTAATTCAAAATTAGTGCCAGCTAAACGTACAACCAGTGGAACTTTGATGCCAATTTCTTTTACTGCAGCAATAATTCCTTCAGCAATTATATCGCAACGCATTATACCACCAAAAATGTTAACTAACACTCCCTGGACGTGTGAATCTGATAAAATTATTTTTAGTGCTTCTGTTACCTTCTCACGATCAGCTCCACCGCCAACGTCTAAAAAGTTTGCTGGCTCAGCACCATAAAGCTTGATAATATCCATTGTTGCCATAGCTAATCCAGCTCCATTCACCATACAACCAATAGTACCATCCATCTTAACATAACTAAGACCAAGGCTATTTGCTTGCATTTCAAGAGCATTTTCTTCATCATTATCTCGCATATTTAAAATATCAGGATGTTTAAATAATGCATTATCATCAAAGTTAATCTTAGCATCAAGTGCCAATAAACTACCATCAGGTTTTGTTATTAATGGATTAATTTCAATTTGGTTAGCATCAGTTGCAATAAAAGCTTGATAGGTTGACTCAACAATTTTCATCATTTGTTTTGCTTGTTCATTTTTAAAGCCAAGCTTGTATGCTATTTGACGACAATGGAATGGTTGTATAGCTGTTGCAGGATCAACTGATATTTTGATAATTTTCTGTGGGGTATTACGAGCAACCTCTTCAATATCTACACCGCCTTCAGTAGAAGCTATAAAAGTTACTTTACTATTACTACGATCAAAAACAGCACTAAAATAATATTCTTTTAAAATATCACAGCCAGATTCAACATAGATACGACGAACCTTCTGCCCAGCAGATGATGTCTGATGAGTTATTAGGTTAATTCCAAACATTGCATGAGCTGCCTTCTTTGCCGCTTCTTTACTTTTTACAACTTTTACACCACCAGCTTTACCCCTACCACCTGCGTGAATTTGGGCTTTAACCACATATATTTCTGCTTCTAAATCATCAATTAGTCTATCAATATCTTCTTTTTGCGATATCACAACTCCTGTAGAAGTAGGTATACCATATTGCTTCAAGATCATCTTTGCTTGGTATTCATGAATATTCATTTTTGTAATTTTTTATAATAATTTAATCTTAGGTTTTTATATATAACCTGAATTAGATATAACAAGTTATTTCAAGTTCGGTTAGTATATATAAATATAACAGATTTTTATGATCCACTAATAGATATTTTCATTATTTTTGCAATATTGCTTATTTTGTTCACAGAACCTAGGTTCTTATATCTTGAAAATCTGATATAAGCAATTATTTTACAGTTTGTTTAGAATTTTTTCACTCAGGTAATTAACCATTAGTTTATAATAGTTTTTATACCTTATCTAAAAATTTCCACAGTTTTTTGAATAAATCCTCTCTTCAATCTCATGACGAAAATGACGCACTAATCCTTGAATAGGCCAAGCAGCGGCATCCCCAAGACCGCAAATAGTACGCCCCTCGACCATTTTAGTCACGTCCAGTAATTGATCTATTTCCTCTATTTTTGCCTGACCGCGTACTAGTCGCATCATAACTCGCCACATCCAACCTGTACCTTCTCGGCATGGGCTGCACTGACCGCAAGACTCATGCATGTAGAACTTACTAAGTCTAGCAATAGCATAAATAATATCTGTAGAATTATCCATAACAATAATTCCACCAGTCCCAAGATATGAACCAGCTAACTTTACACTATCAAAATCCATTGCCAAATCTTCACATAGTGACTTTGGTAATAATGGTACTGATGAACCGCCTGGGATAATAGCTTTCAGATTGTCCCAGCCACCACGTACACCTCCAGCATATTTTTCAATCAGCTCCTTTAAAGGCACGCCCATAGCTTCTTCAACATTGCATGGCTTATTTACGTGACCAGAAATACAAAAAATCTTCGTGCCAGTACTATTAGGCTTACCGATTGAAGCAAACCAATCAGCCCCACGTCTGAGTATAGTAGGTACGACAGCAATTGACTCAACATTATTAATAGTTGTTGGACAACCATACAAGCCAAAATTAGCTGGAAATGGTGGTTTCAGCCTAGGAAAGCCCTTGTTACCCTCCAAACTTTCGAGCAGAGCTGTTTCCTCACCGCAAATATACGCTCCAGCCCCTCTATGCAAATGAATGTCAAGCTTGTACCCAGTACCACAAGCATTATCTCCTATCAAACCAGCATCATAAGCCTCATCTATGGCACGCTGTACATTGGATGATTCGTTATAAAATTCACCACGAATATATATGTAGCAAGTATGGGCGTTAATAGCAAAACTGGCAAGCAAACAGCCTTCAATCAATTTGTGCGGCTCGTACCTCAAAATATCACGATCCTTGCATGTACCAGGTTCTGATTCATCGGCATTAACCACTAAATAGCTAGGTTTTGGGTGATCTTTAGGCATGAACGACCATTTAGTGCCAGTTGGAAATCCAGCACCACTCCGTCCCCGCAGACCTGATTTTTTTACTTCCTCAATTATCCATTCTCTACCTTTAATAAGCAAATCCTTAGTATTATCCCAGTCTCCGCGACACTTACTGCTAATTATATCACATTTTTCCTGCCCACTAAGATTAGAAAAAATTTTATCACTAATTTTTAACATAATTAACTCTTAGAATATCTGCACATGAGAGTATAGCTGAAGGCAAATAATTGTGAAGAATAAATTTAGGAGGCTGCCTGCGATAACTAATTAATTTTTATCCTGCTCTATAGTGCTTACTACTTAAATCCCTACTTCCATTTACCATGAATTACTGACATAATCTAGTTTTCTTTTGCCCATAAATCCATATTATATTGTTTGCAATACTCAAATATAGATACAGTATTAGGGTGATTTATCCCAAACTCCTTCACTTGCTGTTTACCAAAAAACTTATAACTAGATAAGTTTTTTGCTTTACAGGATGCTTTGGCTGCTTGATTATACAACTCACTAACTTGTGCCACATTTTTACGATTATCTCTATATACATAATAATATATGCTGTAAGCTTTATTATATGATTCTATTGCTTCTTTTATCTTATCTTGAGCGAACAAAATATTACCTTGTATTACGTAGCTCAGTGCTAGACCTATATCTTCTGAATAATCTGCATCTTTAGGATTTCTACGCTCATCGGTTAAAAATATAGAGATAGCCTGTTTAACATGATATGAGGCTTGGTCTAGCTTATTCAGCCCTAATTCACTTCTTGCCATTTCGGCATAAATAGTACCAAGTATTTCAAGAGATTGTGTTTTGCAAGTTTTAAACAAATTATATACTTGTTTAAGTTGAGCATATGCTTTTGAGTATTCTTTAAGATAATTCAATATTGATGCTTTAATTATATAAGGATATATAAGAATTAGATCATCAGGACTTAATCCACTTTTAATAAATGTTTCTATAGCTTTATTATTTTGTTCTAATGATTCAGTATATTTTCCTTGTACTAAGAATAACCTAGACTTAGCATTATGTATACAACCTAAATCACTTTTATCTATTAAACCTTCATTAAACATTTGTTCTATAATTTGAAGACATTTTTCTGCTTCTTGAACCTGTCCTAATGCAAGATTAGATATTATTATATTATAGAATAAAGTCCATTTTGAAGCTTCATAACCTTTTACATTACTATTATAAAATATTTCTTTCGCTCTTATAAAATATTTTATTGCCATCCTATAGTTAAGATAACTAGCATAATACACACCTATTTTTTGCACATACCTTAGATACATATATTTTTCGTCATTGCTCATTAACCATAATTTAAATTTTCCTTGTTGATTAATTTTATTAAACCACTGAACCTTTTCTTCTAGCTTATAATAATTAAGAGAATTATTATATTGAGTTACCAATTGACCATTAAGTTGCATAAGTTTATATATACTTAAATTATATTTTTCTGAATTTCTTAAAATTATTTCAAGATTTTCTTCCGTAGTTTTAGTGCTTCTAAAAATACGGGATTTTATTACACTCTTTGGTACATATCCAACTAATTTAGTAATGATATCTTCTAAATAGGCTTTATTATTACTACTACCACTAATCTCAGCTATTTTTTGAGCAATAACATCGTGCATTTCAAAGATAGGGTTAGTTTCATGTGGGTCAATGTTAGATATTAGGGCAAATTTAGATAATTGATAAAGAGCATCATCTAGAGTATTTTGATCATCAGTGATAATTTTTAAAAGTTCTTTCGAGAAACCTTGATTATTTATTAAAGCTATTTTATTTAGTAATTTTTTAGCACTTGGCTTTAATTCATTGATAGCTAATGTAATATTTAATTTAATTTTGTTTGTTGATTGTTGAATTTTTTTCTTATATCCTTCTCTATTTAAACCTTGTACATTGTTTAATAATTGTGCACCTTGTACTATCATGATAGGATAACCAGCAAATTCTTTGCTTAAAAATTCTGCTAATTTGGTATTATCATTTTCTAGAATATTATTAGCCAAAGTAATCGCATCACTTTTTTCAAAGGCAGTCATTTTGATTATATTAGGTAATATTTCACTATCTTGAGAGCCAAATATAACGTGTCCGTTATGTTCCCAATCAATGAACTCTTGAACTTTTTTATTTTCACTTACCTTTAGATTATCGAATACCAGCAACCATTTATCTTGATTCGATAAATAGCTCATTAGTTCTTTTCGCACTAATCTCATATCTTCTGATATTAGATTAGATTTGGCGGTACTATTAATAGCTTTTGCCAGCTTTAGCAATTCTTCATTAATATCTAAATTACAGTCAATAAACCAAATAAGTGTATAATCATCTTGATTCTCAGAAAAATACATTCTAACAAGCTGTGTTTTCCCCATGCCACTAGTACCTATAACGCTTGCTTGCCTATATTTAATTAAATTATTTTTGAGCAGATTTAGTTGTTTGACGTGATTAACAAAATAACTAACTGGCATAACAAAATTAGATATCTGTTCCTGAGCAAATGAATTATTGGGCATAATTAATATAATTAATAATATTAAATATTTATTCATTTTTTGCTCCTAGTGAACGGTTTCAAGAAACCCTTGAGTATTTTTATGATCTTTAACAGTATGGGTATACTCAAATGATTTGAAGAATTGTTTTTTGAAAATATCAGGGACTCGCATACTCACGTACCTCATGTACGCTGCGTATGCTCACCCCTCATTTTCAAATCCAATTCGCCAAATCATTTGAGTATACATATTTGCTGCAAATTTGATGATTCCAGCATTCCAATTCTTCCTCGTCCTTCAGTTATATTCCAGCCGGTCTAACAAGGTGTAGGACTATAATCCTTAAACCGATCCAACCGGGGGACGATGCTACAACTGTTGAAAGTTAGAAGAGGAAGCGGTTTTAGACAAGGGAGTTTAAAAGTTGTATGTGGTCAACGTCTATTAGCGAGGAAGATCGTAGGTCGACTAAGCATAGAAGCGACCAAAAATGGATTGCTTCGTCGACCTAACTCGCTCCTCGCTAATAGACGGTTTTTCAATTATTGTTTTCTTAAGTTGACGCCTATGCGTTTAAGCGGAGCATACATCTCATTAATTTCGTTCACAAAACCTAGGTAGGATAACATATAAGTAATAAAAAAATCTACTGCAACTGAACCTTGGCTTGAGCCACTATATCTGCAAAACCTTGTGGGTTATTAACTGCTAATTCAGCTAGCACCTTACGGTCGATATCTATTGCTGCCTTTTTAAGTCCACCCATAAATTGTGAATATACTAAATCATGTTCACGCACTGCTGCATTAATTCTTTGTATCCAAAGCCCTCTAAAATCACGCTTACGATTTCTACGATCCCTGTAAGCATATTGTAGAGCTTTCTCAACTTTTTCAATTGCTACTTTAAAACAATTATTAGAGCGTCCTCTATAACCTTTAGCAAGTTTGAGAATTTTTTTATGACGATTTTTTGAAACTTTTCCTGATTTTACTCGTGACATATCTCACCTATTTCCTTAGTTAAATTGTTAAATTCCATATGGAAGGAAGAATTTTTTTAAATTCTTTGCATCTTGAGTACAGAGAATTGTCGTTCCTCTAAGGTTACGAAGTTGAGCTTTTGTACGACGTCTCATGAAGTGTTTTTTACCCGCTTGAGTGGCACAAACTTTACCAGTAGCGGTAAGCTTAAAACGCTTTTTTACAGCTGATTTGGTTTTTAATTTAGGCATTATAAATCCTTTATTTGGTATTTTAAGACTGTATAGCAAAAACTAGGCATACCAAAGCCACGTTGCTAATATGTATGGTACAAGTATAATATTTTTAAGGAGTTATTGCAAGTCAATTTTTATACAATTGTCCATACATGAATCATCGGAATAATTCTTATCCCAATAGTGTTTCGAATTGGAACGTAGAACTAATGGGTGAACGAATACAGCGTAGTAAGCTGTTGTCTAGGACTTGAATGTCTGGTAAATTATTTGTGCTAAGTGCTAATTCTTCAAGTATTCGAATACATATCAAATATCTACTAGTTTCTGATAGGCTACTTCTAAAACCTCGTAAGATTTTGAGCCTTTAGGAGTTGTTACTTCTACTATATCTCCAACTCCTTTACCGATAAGAGCCTTGGCAATTGGTGATACTATCGATACTCTCTTTTTAGTTATATCTGCTTCATATTCTCCAACAATATGGTACACAACTACTTCCTCTGTTTCGTCATCGATCAACTTAACTGTGGCACCAAATTTTATGCTGTCACCTGAGAGTTTTGAGGTATCAATAATTTCAGCTCTTGCCACTTTATCTTCAAGATCTAAAATACGCCCTTCAATAAAACTTTGTCTTTCTCTTGCTGCATGATATTCCGCATTCTCAGATAAGTCTCCAAAATCTCTAGCTGTTGCTATAGCCTCAATTATTTTTGGTCTCTCTATATGCTTAAGGTGTTTGATTTCTTTCTCTAAGCTATCGAATCCTTTATGTGTAATAGGAAATTTTGTTATATTTGCCATAATAATTATGTCTTGTCTAAGTTAAGTTTTATAGTATATTTGTTGTATTAAACTTTGTCAAACAGCCCTTTTAGATTATTATGCAAACTAAAATCTTTAAATTTGAGATACAACGCAAAACCTTCCATTTATACAGTCTGATTATACCGCTTTTTTATTTATTTTCATCTAAATTAGTTGTTACTACACTATTATTTTTACTTACCGTCTGTGTATTATATATAGATATTGCCAGGCACTACAATTTATACGTTAAGAAATTTACAGATAGATTTCTTAGAAAGTTTATGAGACCCGAGGAACGGAGTGGTTCATTCAGACTAAGTGGCGGTAGTTTTATGGCGATTGGATTTTTTTTGACAGCTCTTTTATTTTCAAAGGGTTTAGCGATTTCATCTTGGTTGATATTGATAATAGCTGATTGTCTTGCTGCGTTAGTTGGTACTAAAATAGGTAAGCCTTTAGAAAATGGTAAGTCATTAGAAGGCTCTATTGCCTTCCTAACTTCTGCAATTTTTATTAGCATGTTAGTATATTTTTTCATCGGCTATCATACTAGTTTTACTGTTATCATAATTAGTTCTGTAGTTACTACTATTGGTGAATTTTATGCAAAAGATTTATTGATCAATGATAATTTATTAATACCTCTTACCTACTGTTTTTCTACAATTATATTCACCTTTATTTTAGGTTTATGAGAATTCCATTAGAATTTTATGAACTTCTTAGAACTCGGATTAATTTATCGGATATTGTTAGGCAAAAAGTAGTTTTAACTAAGAAATCTGGAAATTACCTGGGGCTATGTCCTTTTCATGTTGAAAAATCTCCATCATTCACTGTAAATGATACCAAGAGATTTTATTATTGTTTTGGCTGTACTGTTCACGGAGATGTTATAAAGTTTGTTGCTAGCCTTAGCGGTTTATCTTACAAAGAAGCAGCTATTAAACTTGCTAATGATTATGGCATTGAATTGCCTAAATTAACTGTAGAGCAACAAAGGCTCCATGAAGAATCAGATGAACTACTTGATATTTTAGAAATAGCAGAAAGGTTTTTTACATCACAATTGTCACAAGAAGTATGTAGCTATTTATATGATCGTGGTATTAGTAAAGAGACAATTAAGGAATTTTCTATCGGTTTTGCTCCTCCAGCTAAGGAATTGCAGAAATTTTTTGAAAAAAAATCAATATTTTTGAAAAAACTTCAAAAAGCAGGCTTAGTGGGCAAGCGAAATGATGGTACAATGTATGAAATATTTTATAATCGTATAATTTTTCCGATTAGAAATATTTATAATAAGGTAATTGGTTTCGGGGGGCGAGTAATTGGTGATGGATTGCCTAAATATTTAAATTCTCCGGAAACTATATTATTTCAGAAAAATGAAACATTATATGGAGAGAATAATGCGATTAGTGTTGCTTATAAGAAAAACCATTCAATCTTGGTTGAGGGGTACTTAGATGTTATTGCCTTGCATCAAGCTGGTTTTAAAGAGGCAGTAGCAAGTCTTGGTACTGCGGTTACAGAGAATCATTTGCAAAAATTATGGCGTGCCGGAGATGAAATAGCACTTTGTTTAGACGGTGATATGGCGGGAATAAAAGCTACTCAGCGAGTAATTAATTTAGTATTACCGTTAATAAATGGTAATAAGAAAATTTCCTTTGTGATGTTACCCGGTGGAAGTGACCCTAATGATATTATAAATAAAGAAGGAGCAAAGGGCTTTGCACAAATTTTTGATAAAAGGATCAATCTATCCGAAATGATTTGGCGTTCCGAATATGAAGGCAAGACTTTTGTAACCCCAGAAGACAAAGCTATTTTGGAAAAAAATCTTGAAGATTATTGTAAGCAAATAAAAGATAGGACACTTAGCCATAATTACTATAGATATTTTAAAGAACAAATATGGCAAAATTTAATTAAACGCCAAAGTAAAGGGGTTGCAAAAAATTCAAATGTAATATTTTCAGCTCCGGACTATTCAGAAATTGAGATGTTAGAACAAGTTTTTTGTATGATGTTAATAAAATTTCCAGAGATAGTTAAAAAGCAAGAAATAAAGGATTTTTTATTAACGTTACATTTTCAAAATGGCATGCTTGAAGCTTTTCGTGATTGGTATTTTGCAGAGATTATTAGCAATGATATATTTGACCAGGAAAATATTATTGATTTGGTAAAAAGATCTGGATTTTACGAGACTTTTTCGGTATTGTCAAAACCTAATAACCTATTTTTAGATATATCATTTAATAAGAATGATATAGATTCCAGCTTGCTTTGGCAATGGTTGCATAAGAAGCATCACTTAGTACTACTAAAACAAGAATATATCTCCATCATTCAAAATGGATCAGACGAAGAGTTGAAAAAAGCCATCTTATACCGAGAAGAGATTATGAAGATTTCTAAAGAGCTTCATAATCTAAACGAATCTTTTACTAATTGACCTAAGGTTTATAAATTATGACAGAAGTAAAAAAGAATATAGATGTAAAAAGTAATGTAGTTGATAAATTAGTTAAAACAGCTAAAGAAAAAGGTAAGGCAGTTACTTACTATGATATAAACAAAGTTATTCCAATTACTAATAATATATCAGTAAATGATCTAGAAAAGGTAATATCAAAGTTTTCTGAGGCTGGGGTTGATATTATAGAAGGTGATGAGGACGAGATTAAACTTGATATTAATGTAGATGAAGAATTTAAACTGTCTAATAATGTTGATAGTGATCTTGAAGATGAAAGTGAAGAGGAAAATTTAGGCTCAACCGATGATCCAGTAAGATTATATTTACGAGATATGGGCGGGGTAGGGCTTTTTTCTCGTGAAGCTGAAATAGAAGTAGCTCAAGATATTGAGGAAGGCAAAGAGATAATGGTTAAGTCACTTTGTGAAAACCCAATATCGATGAAGTTCTTTATTAAATGGCATGAAGATTTAGCTAATGAAAAAATACTACTTCGGGATTTGATTGATTTAGAAGCTAATATGGTTCACGAATATTGTGGTAATTCTGAAGAAAATCACAATAATGATCTGGAATCAGAACATGAAGAGAATGAAGAAGCTAGTAATTTATCAATAGCTACTATTGAATTACAGTTATTACCTACTGTTGTCAAGCGTATGGAGAAAATTGCTAAACTTTCTGAAGAATTATTAGTTGAAGCAAAAAAACATTATGCACGTTATCCTCAACCTAAGGGGTTGCAAGATAACAAGAAATATGCCAAAAATCTACAATTAATAATTATTGAAATTTCTGGTATCCATTTTCATTCTAAAAGAACGGAGGAGATTCTTAATAGAATATATAGTCTGAATAAAGAATTAGTGCATAAAGAAGCTAATTTTCTTAAGTTAGCTGAAAAATATGGCATAACTCGTCAGTGTTTCATAAGTGAATATATGGGAGCAGTAATTGATGAGAACTGGAAAAGGCAAATGCAAAAAAACAAGAAGTCTAATTGGAAAAATTTCCTTGCTAAAGAATCTGATGGTACTGATCAAATGATTAGCGAATTAAAGACTATGGAGAAGATTATTGGTTTACCAATTATTGAATTTAAAAAATTAGTACATACAATACAAAAGGGTGAAAGACAGGTTCTTAGGGCAAAAAAAGCTATGATAGAAGCTAATCTTCGTCTAGTTATTTCGATTGCTAAAAAATATGCAAATCGTGGATTGCAGTTTTTAGATTTAATTCAGGAAGGAAATATTGGATTAATGAAGGCTGTTGATAAGTTTGAATATCGTAGGGGTTATAAATTTTCTACTTATGCTACTTGGTGGATTAGGCAAGCTATTACTAGAGCCATTGCTGATCAAGCTAGAACCATACGTATTCCTGTGCATATGATTGAAACGATCAACAAAATTATCCGTACTTCTAGGCAGATGCTGAACGAACTAGGTTATGAACCAACTCCAGCAGAAATTGCTGCTCGCCTTTCTATGCCAGTTGATAAAGTACGTAAAGTGATGAAGATAGCTAAAGAGCCAATTAGCTTGCAAAATCCAGTAGGAGATGACGATGGTAGTTATCTGGGAGACTTTATTGAAGACCAAAATGCTATATTACCACTTGATGCTGCGATTCAATCGAACTTACGAGAGGTTACCACTAGAGTATTAGCAACCCTTACTCCTCGTGAAGAAAGAGTTCTAAGAATGAGATTTGGTATAGGGATGAATACTGATCATACTTTGGAAGAAGTTGGGCAGCAATTCAACGTTACTAGGGAACGTATTAGACAAATAGAGTCCAAAGCACTACGTAAATTAAAACATCCAACTAGATCTAAAAGACTTAGTAGCTTCCGGAGTGGTTCTAGAAAACACCACAATTCTTCAGAATCTGCTTTTGGCGGCTAGTTTTATAGAGTTTCTTATTGTTTGATGTTGAATATAGATAACCCTATTAAACATCTAGGTGACTTGGAATTATGAGAAATTTCAACCTACCACAAACCTATAAAGCAGTCATGTATAATTTGTTTGGTAATCCGTCTGAGGTATTAAAAATTGTTAGATTAGAAATGCCAACACCTCTGGATAAAGAACTATTAGTTCAAATGCATGCATGTGCTATCAATCCTTCGGACTTGCTAACGATTAGAGGAAGGTATCCCGACAGAGTAGAGTTTCCTAAAATAGCTGGCTTTGAAGGAGTTGGAACTGTTTGTGCTGCTGGTAACTCTAATAATAATCACCTAGTTGGTAAAAGGGTACTGGCATTAAAAGGAAAAGGTACTTGGCAAGAATATAACATTATTCCAGTTCAAGAAGCTGTTTTAATACCTAATGAAATTGATAATCGAACAGCTGGACAATTATATATTAACCCTCTTACTTGCTGGCTAATGTTAGTTGACAAATTAAAAATTGATAAAAGTGATATTCTTTTAATAAATGCTGGCAATTCAATTTGTGGACATGTCATTGCTGGTTTTTCTAAAATCTTAGGCTTTGATCTGATTTCAATTGTAAGGAGTGCTGAAAATAAGGACAAATTGGAACAACTTGGTCTAAAGAAAGTTATTAACTCAAATGAAGAATATCTCTCTAGTGCTATTTTAAAATTTACAAATAACAGAGGGGTTGATTATGCTTTAGATGCAATTGGTGGTAATGCAGGAGCAGCACTGCTAAAAACAGTTAATCCTGGTGGCAAATTTTTGCAATATGGTTTAATGTCTGGGCAACAGCTTCCAGCCCCCTTCTTTACTGATGTAACGGAGAAAAATGTACAATTTGAATTTTATCATTTGCGAGATTGGGTATATGGCAAACCAGTAAGCTATAGACAGCAAATATTTAAACAAATGATAGAAAATTTTGTTAGAGCAGATATAAAACTGCCTGTAGATACTGAGTACAATATAGATCAAATTGCAGAAGCTGTTACTATGGCAGAATCCGAGGGAAGAAATGGTAAAATCCTACTTAATTTTGACCTTAACAATTAAAAGATCGTCAATATGAAATTAATCGATTATTGAAAATTTATGATGAAGCAGATGACAAATTTACTGATACCGCCTCAACCTTGATAACTCTAGCTTTTTAGCCTCACGAAACTTTCAAAGGTTCTTGATGAGCCTTCAAAAACGCAAAATGACAAAATTCGTATTTCAGAACCTGAAGCTTAGAGGCAAAAAACTTGAGACCTCTCTACGTTTCCCGTTCGATATTTTTGAGAAAACGACAACTCGTACAGAAGTGGCGGATAGGGTGGGATTCGAACCCACGGTACGGTTGCCCGCACGCTAGTTTTCAAGACTAGATCCTTAAACCACTCGGACACCTATCCAAGATAATACATATCAGATAGAGTGAAAAAGTTCAAGCATAAATGTTTGGATAATACGGCATTGCCTAAAAACAGTTGATAAGACATCCAAAGGTTTTAAAAATAATAATATATAAATAGAAAGCCGCAACATATATGATGCATTTGGAGTATTGAGTCGATCATTAATTTTGAGTGTGTGCCAAGACAAGGTGCATTAGTCTTACAGGTGAAAGTCCTGTTATGGAAGGAGTAGCTAGCTCCACCATATAGCGAGTCTTGCACTGTTGAAGGTAACGACAGTGGTGAAGCGTAGACAGCGAAACATTCGAGCCGAAACCAAATGGTGAACGTGATAGCCCCGAAATTTTCTTGGTAGTGGAAGCTGATGTTCTACACAAGACAGTAAGCAACAGAAAACTGGAGGTCAATCTAGCAAATCCAACAGTTTTCAACCACCGGGGTCTCAGGCGTTAGCGAGTTTGTAGAGATTAATGACACAACTTGGGAAGTCCTTATAACTCTTACTGCAAAGTAAGTATTCAAAGTACAAGTGCCAAAACATAAGGCTTTGGAGATGGTGTAAGGATGGCTGAGTCAGTTGTAG
>JAJIYL010000005.1 GCA_020881195.1 Rickettsia endosymbiont of Pseudomimeciton antennatum
AGCCAGCGAATTCCATCAGGGCTATAGGGTAAATTTAAAGTGATTTATTAACTATAAGCCGGATACATGACTGCATTCGATTTTTTTGCTGTTATATATTATTTTTTTCTTGCATTATCGGGTAGGTCCATACATGGATTATTTATTTGATACTGAAACTATTATCGCTGCTTTATTACACGATGTTGTTGAAGATACGCCTTCTTCTCTTCAACAAATAGAATTTATTTTTAGCAAAAGAATTGCAGAGATAGTTTGTACGCTATCAAAAATAACCAATGAATACCAACTATCTAAGGAAGAAACTTTTTATAAAATTAATAATTTTCGTGATATAGAACGTAAAGCTATAATTATCAAAGTAATTGACCGATTGCACAACATGCGAACCATCCACTATATTAAATCGGTTGAGAAACAAAAACGAATTGCTAATGAAACTTTACAGATATATATTCCTTTTGCTAGTTCTGCCCATCTTTTCGAAATAGAGCATGAGTTAAACTCTATTGTGCTAAAAATACTTAATCTGAATCCTTAGTCTCTAACTGTTGTAATTCTTCTAAGGTTAGTTTAGTGATTCTTGCTACAGTTGGAAGACTCATACCTATCTCTATTAATTGCTTAGCAATATTACATACTATGGCATTATTTTTACTAATTAGCTGAATATTCTGAGCTTTTACCTCATCTAGTTGCTTATCTACTAAATCCATTTTTTTAGGTCTAATTTCCCTTAACCGAGATGGAATAGTGATTGAATAAATTACTTGACCAAAATTATCTAAGCTAATGTTAATTTTACCATAATGAGCAGTAATTATTTTATGAATTTCTGCAAAATTTAGTTCATTTATACTATTAAATGTTGGCTGTAATACAAGACTTATCTCTTGCTGTGTTAATGTAACATTATCAACCATGATTGATAATGTTACTGCATCTCGTTTAATTTTTAGAGGACTATTTACATCATACTCAAGTTCCGTATCACAGACAGATATCAATACATTACTAATATTAGAATTAGTTACACCATGATTAATGCATGTCAAGAGGGTGTTTTTAATCAACTGAGGATCAATTTCTATCTCTTTAATGTTAGTTTTAAAATCAAGAATTATCTCAAGATCATGATGACTATTTGTATTCTTATATTCATCAATTATATCATAAATAAATTGTTCAAAATTTACTTTAACAGGATGAATTTTTACTAAATCCTTCACTTGAAGAATAACCTGATTTAAGTATTCAGCACCAGCTTTTAATCTATCAATGATATTGATCATTTGCTCTTTATCTGAAGAAATTTCAATATCATTATTTTGTAATTGTTTATCAAGATTAGTAATCTGCTGATGTATTGACTTAAAGACTCCTATACAATATTTATCAAGTCTATTAACAAATTCCTCCCTATATTGAGATAATTTAATTAATTCGAATTGCTTTTGTTTATTATCATCATCAAGACAATTCTTGATGAATTCAGATATTTCCTGACTTTGTTGTTTTGGTTTAAGAAAGACTATTAAAGCACTACTAAACAATAATAAAACATAAATAATTTGGAATTGTATATCATCAGAATTACCAACTAAATGCTCACTCATATAATATTTAAAAAATTGTGCGGAAATAAATATGCCTGAGATAGTGATAAAGAGGACAGCTTGCCATCTTAATAATATGCAGGTAATCATCAAATTCAACATGAAGACCATTAGTTGTAATGCATTAAATTTGTTAATGATCACTAACATACTACCAACACAAATTAATAGATAAAAGATTCCTAAATTCCAAGCTATTGCAATAAATTTTTTATTTTTGAATGTTAGTGACCATATCGGATAAGTTAGAAACCCGGTAGATATTATTAATACTGAATGATAAATAAAATTATATATTTCGTGATAATGAGTTCTAATAGCTTCATCTATGGTATACAAGGATGAATAAGTTGAAGCTATGATAAAAAAACCAAAAAAACTATAAGTAATTTCATTTTGTGGTAGGTTACTTCTGCAGAAGTTTAAAATATTAAATTCTTTAATTGATTGCAGTAATTTACGGAATTTTCTTTTACGTTCAAGCCTTATTGCAATTAAAGGCTTTGGGTCTTTTATCCCCACCCACCGGGTTGTTTTAGAAGGTAATGACTAGCTAGTAGAAAAATTAAGTTAGCAATCATTCCTGGTATTACAGTATTAATTCCTGTGTGTGACAAGAATACTCGCCAAATTATTACAGTAATGACACCAGCACTCATAGCTATTAATACTGATTTCTCTGTGCTACGAAAACCAAAAATAGCAAGCATTAAAGGTACAGAAACTATTGGTACATAGAAACTAGCTTTAAATAGTACTAGTTCAAGTAAATCTTGTGTTGACAATGCAAGGAAAATAGCAACAATGCCTATTACCAGAGAACAAATACGTGATAATAACAATTCGTTTCTTTCTACCCATTTTATATTAAAAGGTTTACAAAAATCATGAGCAAAGAGTACTGCAGATGTGTTGATATACGAATCAGCCGTAGACATTATCATTGCCATAATACCCACTATAATAAAACCCTTCAAGCCTACATATGCATAATTATCTATTATATAACTATAGATACTATTAGGATCTAGTCCTTGCTTACTTGAGAATATCAAAATACTAATCCAACCAAGTAATAATATTATGAGCAAAGAGCAGAAACCAGCTATATTAAAAGATTTATATATTTGTTGGGTATTCTTAGCCATTAATACTCTTTGGAAAAATACTGGATCAAATCCTGGAAGTGAAAAATGTAAGCATAAGGCAAGCAAAGCCCAAAATTTAGGATTGTGATAATTAAATATCTCATTAAGATTAAAAATATGATTTTGTTTAATTACCTCAAATACTATTGTGGAGTTGTCAAAAGATCCCCAAATTGTTAACGCTAAAATAGGAATAAATGTACCAAAGGTAAAAAACTGTATTATATCAGTAAAAGTTACAGCTTTAATACCACCGAAGGTTGAATAAATTATAACTATGGAACTACTAATTAATACAGCAATTAAATTATTAATAGCAAAAAAATAACTAAGTGTTGTTGATAATACTTTAAATTGTATAGCAACAACACCTATCACACAAAACAATCCGGCTATAGCTGTAATAGTTCTAGTAGTTTTGCCATATAAGTTACCCATTACTTCAGCAACAGAAAGTTGACCCAAAAACTCAGCCATACGTGGTGCAAAAAAATAAGCCACTATTAAAAATGATACTACATTAGATATAAAAGGAATTAAGGAATAAAAACCATCAGTATAAGTTTTTGATATAACAATAGAAAATATCCCTCCTCCAGCCCAAGTCGCAATTAAAGTAGTAGCTATAGTGCCAGTTGAAAAATTTCTATTGCCAATTGCATATTCTTTAATAGTCTTTATTCCACGCCCATAGTATATACCAGCACAAATATTCACTACTAAAAAGGCTGTAATAATTGCTAAATCAATATCAAAGTTCATAATAGGTATATTCTTACAATTTATTTTTATTTATCTCTAACATTAGTTGGAAACTGTAATATTGCGTTAATAAATTTAGTATATAATATTTTATGTTTTCACTAAGTGATCTAAAAAAAATAATTATAGATTAAGTTGAAATAACAAATTTTTAGTTGTAACAATATCACGGTCTCAATATAAACATGATAAGTTCCATAGCAACTTAAGAAAATACAAAACGGGATGTAACTTAAATATAACAAAATACTTATTATTTTAAGAAGCATATAATAAATTATTTGCTAGTATTTTAACTTCTAGTTTAATATACTTTATAATTAAAATAATGTAGTGGGTATTAAAATGGAAGATATTAATAATCGGCAGTATGATTGGGAAAAAAAATATGCAAACTGTAAATATGCAGAGAGGTTACTGAACAGACTATATGAATTGAACCAGCTAGCTATACCGATAGATATTGATCTAGTTAAAAAAGGTATCTATTACGCCAAAAAATATCATGGTAGCCAAATGCGGCAGTCTGGTGACCCATATTACTCCCACCCTATAGAGGTAGCGTATATGGTTGCTGAATATACAGCATTAGAAATGCCAAAATATTACAGAACTGATATGATCATTACCAGCTTACTGCATGATACCCTTGAAGATACGGATTTGAGTGAAAAGCTGATTTCTATGGTCTTTGGTGAACAAATTGCCAGCCAAGTGGTAGATTTGACTAGGGTAAAATCTTATGGGAAGATTAGTGCGGCAGAAACATTGAATATATTATACCAACAAAAGAAACATGATGTTTTATTGATTAAGTTATTTGACCGAATTCATAATATGCAAACTATTGGTGCTAAATCTCCTGAGAAGATTAAGAAGATAAGAAAAGAAACCTTACTATCTTTTTTTCTTTTTGCCCAGTATTTTGAAACCCCTGAATTAGAAAAAGCATTACGTGAAACATGTATACTTAATAAACTTATCAAGCACAAACATTCTAGTAAATTTTCTCAACTTCCTTTCATTCCCTTATCTAATTTTTCAAAATGATTTAATCCCCATTTATATCCAACACAAACGGGAATTAAAATAACAAACAATCCATAACTACCAAAGAACTCTATAAAATAAACAAGTCCAAAGGAAACAATAACATACATAAAAGCCCGTGATAGTGCATATGAAACACTACTATAAGTAAAACGTTTTAAAACAGGGAAGTGCTTAATAAAAATTGGGATAGCTGGTGATTGTTTAGGACCAAAACAAATACACAATATTTGAATTAGGAATAAGTGAAAAGCAGTAGTTATACTTGATAAAAAAAATGGTAAGCATAAGGCTATAATAACAAATAACATGAATATTTTATTTAGAATTTTTAAAGGGTAGATTTTATAACTTAGATACACTAACGCAAGAGAACAAAATAAATGAACTATTGATATAGTAAAGTTGTGAACAATAACTTGTGTAGCTGTATAATGAAATAAGTCTTTAAGAATATTATTGCAGTAAATATATACAAAATAGATAATTACCGGCCAACCACATTGTATTAAAAAATATGCAAGAGAGGTTTGCCAAGGTACTTTTTCTTTCCAAATAATGTGTTCTTCTAAAGGTTTTATATCCTCATTTGCTTCATTAAAAGTATTTTTAACTCTACGTTTTGCATCAGCAAATTCTGGTGTCTCACGTAGTGTAGTTCTAGCAATAGAACCAATAAAAGCAACTACCATACCAAACAAAAAAGCATAACGCCAATTAATACCAGATGACATAATGAGTGCTGCAATTCCTAAAGCACACACTCCCCCTAAAGTAGAAAATACGTTAATTAAAGTAACAACTGAATATCGTAAAGGCGGTTTCGTCATCTCAGTTAGATACAATTCGGCTCCAGATGTTTCTGCTAAAGATGATATGCCTTGAAGAATACGACACATTGTAATTAATATAGTAGCAGTGAGTCCTATCTCAGCATAAGTTGGCAGAACAGCCATCATAAGACAAGAAATAGCCATCATAAAAGTTGTAATAATTACAGTTGATTTCCGTCCAATATTATCGCCAATCCAACCAAAAACTAATGCTCCAATAGGTCGGAAAACAAAGGTAGAACAAAAGGCGGTGGCTGCAAGAATAGAGGCAGTATGTGGATCAGTTTGTGGAAAAAATAGCTCATTAAGGAGTACTGCCATATGAATATAGAGCATCAGGTCAAAATTCTCTAAGAGTGTTCCTATGGATAGTAACCCAACAGCAAATTTTTGCTCTTTAGTTAGACTTTGTTCTTTCTGATATTTTATCATTTATTCCTCTTTGATAACTATTATCCCACCTAAGAAATATTTGTTACAGGATCCACACCAATTTTCTTTCCAGGAAAATTCCCAGCCTTTTTCTCGAGTTTAATAAAATATGATAAACCATATGCACAACCAATAATTGTTGGAATTGTAATAAAATATAATCCCCATTGACTAAAACATTCTGTTAAATAAACAAGACTAACAGATGTAATTAAATACACTAAAGCCCTTGACGTAGCATATATTATACTAGCACAAGTAAAGCGTTTGAAAACTGGAAAGTGCTTAAAAAATACTGAATTAGCTGGTGCTGCGTCGCATGCAACAATTAACAGCAAAGATTGAACTATCAATATATGAAACCCAGACTCTGCATTATTCAATAAAAATGGAACCACAAGAAAATATATAGAAGATAAGATTAATCTTACTTTTAGTATACTTAGTTGATGTATTTTACTGCTAAAATACAGAATAATAGCATCATTACCAACCACCATAAATGAAACAATAAAATTATTATTAATAATTTGTTCAGCTGTGTAGTTAAAAGAATATTTTAGAATATTAGTACAATGTACAAAAGTAAAATAAAATGTTACTGGCCAAATACAATCTATTAATAATAAACTTATTACTGTTTTCCAATTAATTTTTTCATGAACTTTCGTGGATCCTTGCATTATATAATCTACGTCTATGTTAGACTCATTATTGTTTAACTTATGTGAAGTTTTATTGACACTACGTTTAGCGTCAGCAAATTCAGGTGTTTCCCGTAAAGTTGTCCTAGCAACCATGCCAATCACTGCCACACATGCCCCAAACC
The DNA here is from genome assembly GCA_020881195.1 of Rickettsia endosymbiont of Pseudomimeciton antennatum. Taxonomy (GTDB): domain Bacteria; phylum Pseudomonadota; class Alphaproteobacteria; order Rickettsiales; family Rickettsiaceae; genus Tisiphia. The sequence continues at coordinate 6,671 of JAJIYL010000005.1, forward strand.
AAAAAGCCAGTCGCCAATTAAGACCATAAGAGGTTACAAGAAAAGCTATGCCTAAAGCAACAAAACCACCAATAGATGCACAGAGAGATATAAGAGCTACAGAAACGTATCGTCCTGGTGGTGTTAGATATTCTGTTAGATATAATTGAGCTCCTGTTATTTCCCCCATAGAAGTCATACCTTGCACGATACGACATATAGTTACCAACCATGCTACAGTAATGCCTATCTGAGCAAAAGTTGGTAGATTAGCCATTACCAAACAAGATAATGCCATCATCAAGGTTGTAATAACTACCGATGCTTTTCGTCCTATATTATCACCTACCCAGCCAAATATTAATGCAGCAAAAGGTCTCAGCAAGTAAGTAGAACAAAAAGCAGCAGCTGTAAGAAGAGAAGCAGTATGTGGATCAGTTTTTGGGAAAAATAGCTCATTTAGAAGAACTGCCATATGGACATATAGCATCAGATCAAAATACTCCAAAAAGGTGCCTATTGATAGTAAACCAACAGCTTCTTTTTGTTCTCTAGTTAAACTAGTAGGGATAATTCTGGTGTTTTCTTGAACTAATTCACTCATAGTTGACTCGAATAATTGTTTTCTTCGGAATAAGTAGCCAAGTTTCTATGACCAATAGGTAAATCGCCACACTCTTTTGCCAACTTTTCAAAATAAAATAG
>JAJIYL010000006.1 GCA_020881195.1 Rickettsia endosymbiont of Pseudomimeciton antennatum
AAAAATTCTTTTTGCAATATCTATACCAATTGTGGTAACTTCCATATGGACCTCCTTATTGTTGTTTAGGATTCATTTCCTATCCTAGAAGATTAGCATTTGCTTCTCATTCTGTATATAGGGTAGGTCCATACCATTATTTAGTGGGTCATTATTGCACGCTTTTTAACAAAGTTATTCCAAATTCAGTTATATCTATAAATATAACAGATTTTTTGCTCCACTAATAGCTGTGTTCATTATTTTTTCGGTATTGCTTATTTTTTATTCCCTAACTCAGTACATTACTATTACCCATTCTTTAAAAGGCTTATTCTTGTCCCGAATTGAGGTTAGTAATACGCAATTGTTGAACCTCTTTGCCATACACCACTTGCACTTGATTAAACAATGTGTCTTTGTCAGTTTCTGACAAAGACACATCTGCTAGATCAATCTTGTATTCATCGTCACATACTCCAAAAAAACTACATCTAGTCAGCAAGTTATAAGCAGTATCGGACTCAAAAGCTCCAACAATCTTGCGTTGCAACTGATTCAGTGGTTTAGTACCCTTACTAGCTTCTACCTTCCGTAAATAAGCCTCTCTTGCCTTGGTAGCATTGTCCAACTTGAAGTTAAAGAGTGGGTTATTTGCCACAGACGGTGGACGCATTTCATGGATCAAAGATTTCTTCATGTAATTCAGTACCGCTTCCTTGCAGGAGAAGCGATTATCAGGAGAGTCCACGCTACGTTTAATCAACAGCTTGTTGACGTAACTCAATTCGTAGTTACGACATGTTTTCCTTCTTAGTAAAGCTGCATCTTCTTCGGTCAATGGGTAAAATTCCTCTAATCTCTTAGGCGAATAGCGACCTTTAGCCTTTTTGACAAGATTGCTAATCAAACTTGATAGTTTCCTACTTGGCTCTTGCTCAACCCCACTATTTTCTGAAGCTCCATCTGTTGAATCAGAATCTGAATCACAGTCTGACTTGTTATCGGTTAAAGCTACATCGCCGGAATTGCTGTCTGTGGAATTGTAGGGTGACGCTTCACTTACTGAGCTTACCGTTACTTCAGGTGGTGAATTAAAATTTTTCCCCTCAGTGGACTCAAGCTCTGATAAACTTTGTTCACCTGAACTTATCGTTACCTCAGGAGGCAAATTAAAGCTTTGCTCCTTAGTTGACTCAAACTCTGACCAATTTTGTTCACCTGAACTTACCTTTATCTCAAGCGGCAAATTAAAGCTTTGCTCCTCAGTGGACTCAGACTCTGACAAACTTTGTCCACAATTTTGTCCACAAGAACAATTTTTTTTGCCGCATCTAAATATTATAGATATATATAGATGTGTCTTTTTCTAATTTTTTTCCGGTTGGATTGAAATTTTTTTATGGCTAGATTGAATATTTATACAATTAGAGTGTGAAGGATTATCATTAGCTTTACGAAAATTGATAAATTTCTTAAGGAGTTTGATACATAAAATATTGCGACATTTTAGGTTGTGTTTAATCGTAGTAATTAAAGTGAAATTAATGAAACCCACTTGTTTGTAATTCTCTTAGACATTGTTTAACCCTGCTTTGACAAACTTCTAGTTCTTTTTCGAAGAAGTGATAGCTTTCTTGTAATTCTTGTGTATTGTCGTAGTTATCAGTTTTCATGCGAGAAACTATCAACGACAGGAGCTGACGAGAAGTTTTACTTAATTTCTTACCACAATTATTGGTAAGGTTTTGCCATTCAGGCGGGATAAAATTACCAACAAAATTATAAAAGATAATATCAGGATTTTCAACTAATGCGTTGGAAAAAGTTAACGATTCTGTCATATTTTCCCCCCTTGTAACAGGGTGAAAAATAGATTTTTTTGTAGGTCAAATTTTAAGATTAGCACATATGGTACACATATGAAATTCTTAAAAAGAGTAATAAAATCCTGAAAGGCTGATAAGTTTTGGTGCACTCGATTGGATTCGAACCAACGACCTTTGCCTTCGGAGGGCAACGCTCTATCCAGCTGAGCTACGAATGCTTAATTTAAATAGCTTGTGATGTATTTCACGCCTCAAATATAAAAATGTGTTCAAAGCGTATTCTTGAGATTGCAGTTGAAAATAGTTGATCGGCTGCATCGACAAATACTTGACCTTTTTTTTGACTGGTATATATTTAGGATTAAACTAATACCAAACATAAAACTTGACTCTTATTGACATTATAGGACATAACTAACAGTTTTCTCCTAATTTGTCAGTAACTTTTTTATTATTGCCAATTTATATCTTCCCGATAGCTACTAATTTAGTATTTACCGAAGTGTTACAAATCTTTGGTTGTAGTACAATGACGATTGTCAATAATCGTTGAAAAATGACTCAGCTAGACGGCAATATTTTGGAAATAATTTTAGTTATTTAATGCTATTGTTTGGTCAAGGTATAATTACGAAGTATGGAGAATATATGCAAATTGTCGGTTTACTTGATGGTAAAAAAGGATTAATTACAGGCGTCGCTAATAATTTGTCAATATCTTGGGCTATTGCTCAAATGACCAAAGAACATGGTGCCGACTTAGCCTTCACATATCAAGGTGAAGTGCTTGAAAAACGAGTTATGCCCCTTGCTGAAGAAATTGGTTGTAATTTTGTTGTGCCATGTGATGTGACAAGTGAAGAGTCACTTGATAATTTGTTTAAGATTATTGAACAAAAATGGGGTAAACTTGATTTCTTAGTTCATTCTATCGCTTTCTCTGATCGGAATGAATTAAAAGGTAGGTATATAGATACCACATTACCTAATTTTCTTAATAGTATGAATATATCATGTTATTCTCTAACTGCCATGGCAAAACGTGCGGAACCTTTAATGAAAGACGGTGGTAGTATCCTTACCCTAACTTATTATGGATCCCAGAAGGTAGTCCGTAATTATAATGTAATGGGACCTGTTAAAGCTGCATTAGAATCTAGTGTAAAATATCTGGCAACTGATATGGGGGCAAATAACATCCGAGTAAATGCCATATCAGCTGGTCCTATGAAAACTCTAGCATCTAGTGGTATTAACGATTTCAAAACTATGTTAGCTTTTAATGAGGCTACGTCACCGTTACGCAGAAATATTTCTCCTGGTGATGTTGCAGGGTCTGCCTTATATTTGCTGAGTAGCTTGGCATCCGGAGTTACTGGTGAAATACATTATGTAGATTGTGGATTTAATACTACAGTGGGGATGAATATACTCGAATGACTTGGAGAATTGGATTTGAAAATGAGGGACGAGCAAGCACAGCATACATGAAGTACGTGAGTATGTGAGTCCCTGATATTTTCAAAAAACAATTCTCCAAAGCAAAAGAATATATATTTTAAAGTTATAAGTTAAGATTATAAACCAATATCAACTTTTATATTTTCTATTTTTTCAAGTTCTCCTTTTATGTTATTCTTTATTTCTTCGATTTTACGATATTTTTCTGCTATCTCCTGTTGTTTTGGTAAATCAAATTCACCTGTTGCAGTAATTGGGATTTTGATTTCAATATTTCTTGTTCTTTCTATGGTTGGCTTATATTCCCAATTAAAGTTATTTTTATCTAATGCTTTTTGTAATTCAAATGATAGATATAAACAATCAAGATTATCACATTTTGGGATATACAATCTTGCATCTCCATTTATGCTAAATTTATGTTTTGACCTATAAAACACTGTGCCAGCATATCCATTGGTAGTAATCTGGATAGATTCAACCTGATGATCAAAATGATTTATATAACCTAAAACACCATCTTGTTTTGTGTTTGCTGAGTAGACAGGATACGAACCTTCATGTTCTTTAATATAAGTCTTAGTGTATTTTGCTATTCCCTTTTTTATATTAAAAATATCCTCTATTCTGATACTTTTGCAATGTCCGATTTCATTATCAATTTTATAAAGAACGCTATCTTGTAATGATTTACTAAACTCATTACAGATCATTCCTAAATCCTTAATTATATCGCTAAATTCACTAATTGAGACCATTTTGTCTGTTTCTTCAATAGCTAATTCAATTTTTTCTTCTTTACTCCACCACCTCTCTACAGACCAATTTTTATCACCGTCAAATTCATTTATCGAAACTATCTTACATCTCTTATCATGATTAAGGTTTATAAAATACTTCTTATTACCCTTAAAAGCGTTATACAAATTAACAGCTTCTTTTAAGTCATCTTGTTCAATATCAAATCTATATACATCTCTACTTTCACCAATTTCACTAACTAAATAGGTGAATACTGGCTCAGTCTGAATATCAGAAATATCGAATTTTTTTGTAATAGCTAAAATATAAGTCTTTTTTTGTGTTGTAAAAAATGTCTTTAATGGCAAAGAAATAATTGCGTCAATATAGCAACTATCTAAAATATATTGCCTTAAATTTTTATCGTTCCGTCTATTAAAAATGCCGTCAGGCACAACTATAAAAGCCTTACCACCTTTTTTTAGAGCTTTTATAATCCATTCCATGAAAAGTCCCTCAATACCCATGGCATTTATCTTGTAATAATTTTTTAACTTAGTATTTTTAGCTATCTCTCCTTTTAAATTACTACTTCCACTTGTTACATAAGGGGGATTTGTTAAAATTAAGTCATATTTCTCTTCTTTTGCTTCTGAAAGTGTACCAAGTATTGAGTTTGTTTTTAAAATAAAACTCTCATTAAATATTTTGGCAAATTCCCTAGTTAATCCAATATTATCTTTTATCAGTTCACAAAAATAAATAAGCATATTGGCTTTTGCTAAAATGATGGTTTTTTGTTCATCTTTATCAAAACCTTTATCAAAACCAACTATTTTAACTTCCTGTATTATTTTATTGTTTTCAACTTTAAAAAGCTTATCAAGATCGTTCTTTATAAATTCTAATGGAAATTTCCCCACTCCGCAGGCTGGGTCACAAATAGTCATCCCTTCTTTTAGCTCACCTTCTGCCATTTCATTGATAGCACGGACAACTTTAATCGGGGTAAAGAACTGTCCCCAATTCTTTTTACTGATACTTTCTTTTAAAAAACTCTCGAATAACTTACTTTTAAAATCATGATCAATATGTTCAAGTTTTCCATAATCTCTAAATTTTTGTAGAACTTTTTTAAAGACTATTCCGTAACCATCAACAGCTTTTTGTTCTTTGCTGATAAATATACTACCATTTATTATGGTGGTCTTGTCTAGGGCATTTTCAGGAAACAGCTCCTTTATTTGTGGTCTGATAATATTTGCATAATGTTGTAAAACTGTATTAGTTTTATTGCCTTCTTCATACATCCCAAGTAAAGTGTAAAAATTATAAGTACCTTGCAATATTTTTAAATCACTTAAATATTTGAATATAAATAATTCAACAAATGTGTATAAGCAATTATCAGGGGTTGCACCACTAACACTCCAAACATCTTGCCATATTTGTTTTGCTAAGTCTGTTGGGTTGACTAGTTTTTTTGGTAAAATTCTATCATTTTTCTCACTTATTGATTGTATTATTTCATTAATAACTTTTGGTAAGTTTGCATCTTTGGAGTCAAAAGGATATTTAAAATCATTACCTTCTTCGGTTTTTACGTTATTACCAGTGGCAACATTAAACCATACCGTCTCTTTGGTATCAGTTGCAATAATTAATTTTGTTTTTAGTTTTTTGGCAACCTCAATTTCTTGTAGAATGGCATAATTTTTTTTATCCTTGGTATTAAAGTGTTCAGGGGATTTAAATTCCACAATAGCAATAACTTCTTTTTGTTTGGTGATAATGGCATCAACTCTCTTGTTTGATACATTCCCATAATCTATACTTCTTATTATATCAGATTTTTTTAAAGCACTAATAGTTGTTGTGCCAATATTATAAAAATTCCAAGTCCCTATTTTTTGAGGATTCTTGATTAAATCTCGTTGCAGAAGTTCTTCGCTCATAATTAAATCACCCAATTATTCAATAACAATTCAAAAGCCGTGTTATTGTTCCTTTAATTATATTCAAAACAAAACTCATCGACAATAGATACTTGAGATATTTTTTATTAACCTTATGAAATTGTCCAATTAGTACTACACTTTAAAATAGCTATATTCAAATAGTACGAATAATTAAAATTATATAGCTAACCCCATTAGCATTTAGCCATAGTAAACTAGCATCATTGCGAAGAAGACCGCAGGTCAATGAAGCAACAACAATAATTTATTTAGTCTAGACATATAACGAAACTTAGTTTAATCTCCTCTAATTTAAAACTTGATACTATTACTTAAATTAATTTGTTATGGATAATCTACATAAAATATTAGAATCTGCCCAAAGCAGTATTGACTCAACTCAAACTCTATCAGAATTGCAACAAATTAGGGTAGAGTTTCTTGGAAAGAAAAGCCTACTCAATCAAGAAATGAAAAAACTAGCTAGTCTTGAGCAAAATGATCGTAAAAAGTTAGGCGAGACAGTTAATCTACTTAAAGAGCAGATTAGTAATTTGTTACAAGCAAAACACACTATCTTGGAGGAGTTTGAATTAAATAAGCAGTTTGCTGAAGAAAAGACAGATTTAACCATTCCATCTAGACAGTACAAGAAGGGGAGCATTCATCCCATTACCCAAGCTACCGAAGAATTAATTCAAATATTTGCCAAATTTGGACTAACTATTAAGGATGGTCCAACTATCGAAAATGATTGGTATAATTTCACTGCCCTCAATTTTTATGAAGATCACCCGGCTAGGCAGATGCATGACACCTTTTACCTAAAAACGAAAGAGGGGGCGGATACCCTATTACTACGTACTCATACTTCACCAATACAAATTAGAACCATGCAAAATGATAAACCACCTTTTAGGTTTATCGCTCCTGGTAGAACTTATAGGTCGGATTCCGATATGACGCATACACCAATGTTCCATCAGATTGAAGGTCTAGTGATCGATGAAAAGATCAATATGGGACATTTAAAATACCTTATCATTGAATTTATCAAAGATTTTTTTGAACAAACAAATATTGCGGTGCGTTTTAGACCAAGTTTCTTCCCGTTTACTGAGCCATCTGCCGAAGTGGATATTAAGATGCCAGATAGCGATAAATGGCTGGAAGTACTTGGTTGCGGTATGGTTCATCCAAACGTTCTTAAAAATGTTAAGATAGATAGTGATCATTATCAAGGGTTTGCTTTTGGGCTAGGTGTTGAGCGTTTTGCCATGTTAAAATACGGTATCAAGGATCTCAGGCAGTTTTTTGAAGGAGATATAAGATGGCTAAAACACTATAATTTCTCTGCTTTTGATATACCAACTCTACTGGGGGATTAACAAGATGAAATTTACTCTATCATGGTTAAAAAAATTCTTAGATACTGATGATTCTGTTGCAGATATTGCTGAACGCTTAACTATGCTTGGTCTAGAAGTAGAAGAAATTGTAGATAGAAGGGCAGAGCTAAAAGATTTTGAAGTATCTCACATCCTAGCTACTAAACCTCACCCTTCGGCAGATAAACTTAAAATATGCGAAGTTCAAACATCTAGCGGAATTTTACAAATAGTTTGTGGGGCAAGTAATGCTAGGGAGAATATTAAAGTAGTATTGGCAAAAATTGGTTGTGAAATTCCCAATGGTAAATTTAAAATCAAAGAATCAGTGATTCGGGGAGAAAAAAGTTGTGGTATGCTATGTTCTGAAGAAGAATTATTGCTTGGCACTAATTCAGAAGGTATCATAGAACTGCCGCAAGATGCTAAAATAGGAGAGTCGCTTATCCAATATTATGGGTATAGTGATCCAGTCTTTGATATTAACGTTACCCCAAATCGTGGTGATGCTCTTGGCGTCTATGGTATAGCTAGAGATCTTGCGGCTAGTGGTATTGGTACACTTAAAGAATTAGAGATAACGGAAATTGCCGGAAAGTTTAAATCTACCTTAACCTTACAGGTAGAAAATAAGGAGGCATGCCCATTATTCGGCTTTCGGGAAATAAGAAATTTACAAAACAAGCCAAGCCCTGATTGGTTGAAACAATTATTACAAAATATTGGAGTAAAACCAGTTTCAGCTATAGTGGACGTTACTAATTACATATCATACAGTTTCGGACAGCCAATGCATGCCTATGATAGAAATAAATTATTAGATAACATCCAAGTTACAACTCTTAAAGAAAAAACTAAATTTGTAGCTTTAAATGGGAAAGAATATGATTTAGATGCAGGGGATTTGGTAGTTCAAGATGATCGGCAAGTGCTTGCTCTTGCTGGTGTTATAGGGGGGGATAGTAGTAGCTGTGGTGTTGAGACGCAAAATATTCTGCTAGAAGCGGCGTGTTTTTCTGCTAAATATATTACTAAAACTGGTAGACGTCTGCAGATTGATACTGATTCGCGTTATCGTTTTGAACGTAATATTGATCAAGAATTTACCTTAAAAGCCTTAAATATTGCAAGTAAAATGATTTTTGCTATTTGTGGAGGTGAAATTTCTGATATAGTGTATAATGGACAGTTCGATCTTGCTCCAAGAACCCTGGACTTCCCTATAGATTGCCTAGCTAAAATAACCGGTTTAAACTTAAGCAAAACAGAAATTTGTGATATCTTAAAGAAGCTTGGCTTTATTATGGTAGATATAGGTGATATTCTCAAACTTACCATACCATCATGGCGGCATGACATCACAATTAAAGAAGATATTGTTGAAGAAATAGTTCGTATTTACGGTTATGACAAGTTAGAGCCAATTAAATTACCAGAAATGCAACTAACAAGGATTATACCTAAAGAGCAACGAAGAATTTCTGATATTAAAAGAATTTTAGCCAGTTACGGGTATGATGAGGTAGTAACAAATTCATTCATGGATAGTGAAACAGCAAAATTATTCGCTCCAATAAAAGAAGAGCTATTTCTGCTAAATCCTATTAATATTGATAATAATTATATGCGACCTAGCATCATTGCCAAATTACTTAAATTAGTTCAAAAGAATTTAGCAAGATCCATTAAAGAAATTGCTTTGATGGAATTGGGACCAATTTTTAACTCTTGTACACCAGATGGAGAGTTGATTTTTGCTTCTGCGATAAGATGTGGACAATATAACGAAAAAGATTGTCACTCCGCAGCTCGCCCTGTAGATGTTTTTGATATTAAATCTGACTTAGAAAATGTTTTAAATTATGCAGGTCTACCAATTGATAAGTGCCAATTTGCTCCTATTGATTTACCTTATTATCATCCGACAAACTCAAACCTTATAAAACTTGGTAAAAATGTCATAGCCTATTTTGGGCAAATTCATCCTTCTATATTAAAGCATTTTGATATTGACTGTCAGATATTTGCTTTTGAGATAAATATTGCTAATATACCATTTGCTAAAGCAAAATTTGCTAAAAGAGATGAGTTTATTGTTTCTGACTTCCAGCCAACTTTTAGAGATTATGCTTTTATAGTTGATCTAGAGCAACCGGTTGGCAAGATAATTGCTTATATCAAGAATTCTAATAAAAAAATGATAAAATCTGTTGAGATATTTGACATTTACTCAGGAGATAAACTACCTTCTGGTAAAAAATCGGTGGCAATTAAAGTGCAATTTCAAGCAGATGATCGGACGTTAAATGAAACAGACTTAAATCTATTAAGTCAAGAAGTTATTGCAACTGCTTATGAGAAGTTCCAAGGTATATTAAGAGAATAAATCTTTTACAAAATTTAGGAGATTGTCGGAAGATTATAAGTAAGCATTCACGGAAAAAAAGTTAAAGTACAAGACGTCATTGCGAGGAATACACAAACCTCAGGTGTCATTGCGAGTAGGCATGAGCCGACGAAGCAATCCATATAATAAGCTGCATGGATTGCCACGACCTACTTGCGTGGTCTCGCTAATAGACGCTTGGCAAGTAGATTTTTTATTCATCATCATAAGAAAATAGTAAAAAAAATGTAGGGTACTATCGATATATACTCAAATGATCCTATAAATTGATCTAATCTTTTTCATATTTAGACATTTTAGCAGCTAAGCGATATTGATTAATTCCATCAATATGAAATTTAATTTCCTTTTTAATATGCTCTTTTCTTTCTTCTATTTTTTTCAATACTGCTTCACTATACTCTAAAGATTGGTTATCACCATTGGCTTGGGCTTTCTCACGCATAACATCATAATATTCTTGTCTACGTACATATCTATCCTCATTAATCATTCTTTGCTCAATCTTATGGGCGTTGTCAATCATTTCGCGAGTTTGAATATCTGTTGCTTTCTCTCGCATAAATCTTTCCCCCATTAACACCGGATTTTCTCCATTATCTTCTCCTTGAGCAAGAGCATTATATACCTGAAAGGCAAGATTTTGGTTAGTTAATTCTTCATAATAATCAACATCTGCTGTTCTACCCTGCAATTCAAGTTTAGCTAGATATTCAGGAGATGAGATATCTTCCTGAACAGCAATAGTTTCTTTATTGATTTTGGTCTTAAGTTTTTGATATTCCAAAGATAGTTGTTCATCCTTAAGTGATTCAGTATGGGTTCTAAGTCTTGGATCATTATAATTAAAATCTCCCCACTCAGCTCCAGTTAAATTACCCTCAAAAGCATCTCGTAAATCTTCACCAACAATAGCAGTCAGAGCTCCCCGCTTTAACCCTTCATAACCAGCATATATTTTCTCCCCTATATTTCTACGTTTCCTCTTACGTAATTCTCTCTTTTCATCAACACGCTTGTTCAGCTCTTGCCAACTTCTAAGAGGAGCTATATTCTTACCAAATAATCCTATTCCTCTTTTTGACATTTCTTGATGCGAATCCATATAAGCTTGCTGGAAATCTTTGGTAAATTTCGCGTCACTTGCTAATTCTCGTAAACTCTTACCATCTTTAATCTTAATTAAGTCATTAAGTTGTTTCTTTTGATCTTCATTAAGAGAATCATATTTTTTACCTTCACCAAATTTAAGAGCTGCTAAATGATCTTGAAGTTCTGAATAACTACTACCAGTAAATTCTTCAACTGGTTCATCAGGTTTAATAGTTTTCATCACCTCACTAATAGCCTTTCGGTAATCATCCTCAGCTTTAATATTAACGTCTTTATAATCTATGCCGTAATTTCTTTTTACTTCACTTAAAACACTCGAATTTACTGATTTTGGGTCGAGTGCCTCTCGTGCTACACCCCCCATCTTCCACCCTTCATACGTACTGGCAATCATCATACTTACCTTCTCAACTCCTTGATCCACCCTTTTCTTGACAGCCCCAAAAGCATAGTTTGTAGGTCTCTCTATTTGTTGCTGAATAGGGGTAAAGGCACTTTGCCCAACTGCTTGTAAATTTGTTAAATTACCTGATGTACTAGATAAGAATTTAGCACTTGAAACAGCTACATCATTAAATTTACTTAGTAAATAAACACATACAAAAATTAACAATAATCCATCCAACTGAACAAACTTACCATTAAAAAAGTTGTTAATTCTTGTTAAATCTTTGACCGGATCTAAAAATGGTAACTCAATATACCTATCTTCAACACATTCATAAGCTACACATAGTCTACCCTCCGGCAAACTGCCCTCTGGCGAATCATCCTTTACACGATGATCGACAGGTACTAATATTTTAGCCTTTGTCTTCGAAAAATTGTTACCTTTCATTGGAGATGGAAACCACCAATAAAATATCGAATCACCAAGACTAGTATCTAGATCTTCATTAATGCTACCAAATAGTTCATTTATCGGACCTAAATTTGGGAAGTCATATTTACATACACCAAAACCAAGTGAAGAATATATCTCCGTTCTAATAATCATTGAAATAAACGCTAGACCAGTAAATAATATAATCGGTTGTATAGCATAGGAAATCAGCTGTCTTAACCAATTTTCAAACAATGAGCGGGTGATACCAAATAACATAAAACAAATGAATATTGGTGCCATTATGATAATCATCCCAATAATTATCAATGCCGTAAGATATATAATAGTAGCCTTAAATACCATCATGAAGATAAAATAAAGAGCTATCAAAAATAAAATTATATATATAAAGCCTAATGGATCGACAAATAGTAACGAAAATAATTTTGCCATAGTTTGTGGGGCAATCATCAAACCTATAATACTCCAAGACCCAGGTCCAGTCGCAGCAGTTGCTTTAATTATTGTTAATATTTGCTCTACTCCTCCTATGAAAAACACGAATAAGTAATCATGGAAAAATTGCCAACTACTAGTGGAACTAAGTAAAGTAGATACTATACTAACTTTTAATATTCTGATTATTAATTCAGTATGTGTGAGATTAACATTGCCAATCAGAAAAGAAAATCCTGTAAACATAATATACAAAGTTAACAGAGCCGAAACAGATAGACGATATCCTGGTGTTTTTATAATATTCTCGTAAATTGCCCTAACTAGCCCCTTTTCTTTATTGTCACCAAATAACTCAACCTTTATTAAATCCGTTAAAAACTCAATAGGATCTGGTCTAGTGTCATTGACCCCAGATTTAATAACTACACGATACTGACCATTATTATCATCGTAAAACTTATCTAATATCTTAAAATATAATGGAGATTTATCGTATTGCCTTTTTTTATTTTTATCTTTATCATATTGATAACTTATTCCTCCAGCTTTTACTAATTCACCTCTTTTACTAAGATCATAAAGTTCATGACCAACCATAGGCTCACCAAGGTGAGCGGTAATTCCTTGTGGTGTACGTTGAGTATCCAATGAAAGATTAGGATTTGTATTACGCTCAGCAATCAATAAATATAGTCCCACTCCATTTTTAAATAAGCATGGTGCATTACTAATTTTAGCATCTTTACTATTAGTACACATCTTACCATCTATAAATTGGCATTCTTGTAATCTCTTACAAAATTCAGATAAAGTATTGGTATTATTTTCTTGACCATACCATGCACACCAAGCTGATAACTCTGAAGGGCTATTTTTATCTCCTTTGGCAAAATCCCAAGTTTTTACCAATATAGTCAACGGTTGACCATTTACATTATATCCAGTATCAACCCAAGGAGCTGATTGATTATCTTGTTGTTGTCCACTTAACTCTTCTTTTTTATATCTTGAAGAAATTACAAATTTTATAAAGCCAAAATCATCTGCATCAATACACCTATCCCCAGTACACCCTGAAAGGCAAAATATAGAAATTAATAAAATAACAAAAATATTCTTCATTTAGAAAAACCTAGACTTAAATAGTAATTCACCTTACGCATAAACCCCGTGGCAATTTAAAAATTGCAAAAAAGTACAAGACGTCTATTTGCGAGGAGACATAAGTCGACGAAGCAATCCAGTAAATGTGGATTGCCACGACCACTTCGTGGTCTCGCAATGACGATTTATAAACACATACGTCATGGCTCAGAGTCGCAAAGCGGCGACGCAGCAATCCATAAAAGTAACCAAAAATGGATTGCTTCGTCGGCTTACACCTTCTCGCAATGACGATGTGTTGCAAAATATCTCCTCGCAATGACACCAGACTATAGTAATTACTCTGTTTTATTAGATGCACCACCTGCTCCACCACCATCTGAATCATGTCTTGAGGCAAATATTTTGCCTGTATATTCTTTTTTGTTTTCAGAGTCCTCTTTGCCACTTGCTCTGTAATTTTGATCTATCACCTTGTCTTTAAATATTCTAGCTGGAGCAAGAGCTAGATCCTTAACAGGTTTTGCTGCAGACTCCATATCATGCATAATAGATTTTGTAGGATTAGAAGGCTCTTGGAAATTGCCTTCCCGCCTTGCAGGTTGTACATTCGTCAATTGAGAAACCACTATAGTAACATAATCCACAAGCCCATGAGCCATTAGGCAGTAAGCATAGAATAACAAACTACTAGTAAATATTACCAAAAATGTACTTGTAGAATTTAATAAAGCGTCTAAATCATTAATCTCTGTAACTGATGGTACAAAGAAAGGTATCCCAGGTAAAAATGGTAATGTGAAAGAAAAATTAATTGGCATGCCCAGATGGGTTAGATCTAACCCTATGGCTATTGGGATGAACTCAGCATTCCAACATGCTTTAACCACAATTTTTAAAAGTTGTTCAGACATCACTTGATCTATTAATAGAAAAAATATTAATAATATGCTTGGTTGCATCATATAACTAAATAAAGTAGATAGCCAATTATCGAAGATACTTTTTGTTTTTTCAAATAGTACCAAGATTATAAAGAATGGTGCTAAAGATATCATCACTGAAAGACCAATATACGCTATAACGTAACCTATGATGACTTCCAAAATAGCTCTAAAGTAAAGCATAAGAGAATAAATAGTTATGATAGCAACAATAGTAAGACCATTATGGATTTGTAATAGCTGTATAAATAGTAATAACCAAAATCGACCATTGGTATATTTGTCAAATATTGGATCAATAAAACCAAAAATATTAGACTTAGAACTGGTGAGTCCTACTACATTTGTCATTATATAGTCAGTACCCTTAACAAAAGCACTAAATAAATAGTCATTAAAAAAGCTCCAACTATTCTCTCCTATTAGAATTACTATCAAAGTTATTTTGATAATCCTCGTTAATAAATCCTTGGCAGTTATTTGGGTAGCACCCGCTAAAAAGGTTAAGGCATATATCATTACGTAGAGAACTAATGCCGATCTTATGATTCGTTGTAATGTTACGTTTTTATTTAGTAGATTAGTATAGAAATCCATAGTAAATTTATGGAACTTATTGGTAATAGGTAGAATTGCCCCTTTATAGACAATATCTGAAAACCAAGTACTCCCAGTATAATTAGCATAATTTACATTAATTATCCCCATTACCTCTTTATTAGGGTTCTTGACTCTAACCCATAAATACCCTTCTTTGTCAGCATCAATTGAAAAATCTTGGGTAATTTGTGTACCCACGGTCGATTCAGCTGGCGTTCCACCATCGTTCGTTATAATATATTCAACTTCTATGTTTTTTTGTTGTGCATCACTAATAATCTTATCACCATTACCTATTTCTACAACCATAATATAGCGTCCAAAATGTAAGAAACTGGCACTCAAATCTACATTGGAGCTATTAATATAAGAATTAAGCTCATTAAGATTAGTAAAACTAGTCCAATTACTCATTAGGGGCTTGTCTAGAGCAGTAAACATACCTTGAATTGACCAATCAGTTGAAAAATCTAAATCCCCGGCAATATCAGATTTATAATATAAGAAATTCTTTTTTAAAAATTTAGAATATACAAAACTTTCTGCTTCTTTCTTTATAATCTGATTATTCACCCGTATCTTCATTCCTCTCCCTTGATCATAGAAGCACACTGGGGTATTGTTCTTATCATTGGCAAAATCAGAACAACTTGTAATAGCTGAGTTACTCATATTTTGTATAAGGGTTTGAGTTAATGGCTTACCAACTAATATTAGCTTATCTAACACCTTATATTTGGTATTTGCTCCAGTACCAATACACTCTACGCCCTTTCTTGATGGATCAATAGAATTACACAATTTCTCTGCAGTTGAATATAGTATTTTATTATCAAGGTTACTATTGGTATAAAGTGATGGGACTGCCAATATATTATTATCAAGTTCTTTATTTAACATATTATTGTCAGTAGCTGCACTAAAAAATTCTCCTGCTGCTGCAAGAGTTATGTTTATTACATCACCTTTTTCCACACGAATCTTCTGTCTATTTTTAGCAAAATTAATATAGTCTACATAATTTTGCATTTCGTTAAATGCCAAACTAGTCCAATCTTTAGTTGGATCAGTTGTATTAAATTTGGGAAAATTAGTAGCTTCATACTTATTAGTTGAAGAATTAAAAGTTTTAATAAATATTTGAGGTTTATCGAATCTTGGATCTATACGATAAATCACCAGATATTTTCTTGGACTGCTTACAGCTCCACTAGTACTCCATTCAAACTTAATTGTTTTATCTTTTTTGACATAGTTACCAGTAGAATTCCACTTATTTGGTTTTGCAAGGTCTAAAGAAATCCTACCTTCTTGGAAACTATGAAATTTTGGTACTTCTAGACATGATGAAAATAAAGCACTAAGCCCTCCTAAAGTCGCACTCATCCAATCAAGTTTACTATCATCAGCTTTGGCAGGATGGAAGGCTAAGAGAACTACTAAGGCAACAAATACTTGCCCCTTAAATAGTAAATCTACCAATAAAATTAGATACTTAAAATTTCTCATCCTATTCACTTAATTAATTTGGATTCGTATTAGAAGTACTTTCCTTCTTACCACTACTACTAGTTGGATTCTGGTCCTTATCTTTTCCATCCTTGGTATCAATTTTGGATCTAGCTTTATTACCCTTATCGAGTGCTTTATTCCTATCTTTTAATCTTTTACTAGCATCGTCCTTGATTGCTTTTCTACCTGCTTTGTCTAACCCCACTTTTTTCAAAGCTCCTTGCTCCATTGCCGATGACATATTTTGCCCCATAGATGTAGCAGAAGGTCCAGCAGTACTAGTTAATTTTGCCACCATTTGACCAGAAAATTCAACATAACCATACATTCCATAGGAAATGATGATCAAGGCAATATAATGTTGCATATTCATGCCCATCATGCCAGTACGAGGGTCCATTCCCCAAGGTGCAAACCAATTGATACAAAAAATCTCTAAATTAGATAAAATCGCAGGAAAACCTGGGATAGCAGGAAATGGAATTTTTATAGGTAAAGCACATTTCCAACATACACTATAACCAGTTGTAAAATCCAAGTAAATTGTAAACAACTGAGTAAGTATAATAATTCCTGCCATTAAGATTACCGGCTCTATCATATATCTAAAAGTAAACCTCACCCAATTATCAAATAAATATCTCGTAAAATCAAATAACATAAACGTAAGAAACAATGGAGCTATACCAATTAATACAGCAATTGCCATAAATGCCATAATATAAACTGCCACCGCTCGAAGAACGGTAATGATTACTATAATTATACTAATAAATAGTATAACAAAATAAATCAGTCCACTAAGCCCCATTGACAATAAAGCTAACACTTGACCAGCAAAAGTTTTACTAAATAATATTTTGCTCATTAATGCATCTAGGAACATAAATGGATTTGATACCTTATCCGTAGATGAAAACATACTATAACCACTCATATTTGAGATTATCCCATCTGAAAAATTAGTGACAAAATCAAATATATACTCATTAAAAAATCTAAAAGTACTCTCATTCATTAATCCACTAACTATGGCAATTTTTGCTATCCTAATTACCAAATCCTGTTGATTGATTTTAACAATACCTAGTAAAAACATTGCTCCGTACAACATAACGTAAAGAATTAATACTGCTTTTATATAGTTAAAAAAGTTACTACAAGTAGTAACTCCACCACCATAGCAGGTCATATTCTTAAAAATCATCACCGCAGCACCCTTGATTTTTCCTTTTAATAACTCAAATAAAGGATTTAGAACACTAAGAATAAAATTACCAACCTTTTGTGAGGTACGAAATTCTATTTTGTAGCTACCATAACTTTCTTTATAATCTTCTTGTTTATTGTAAATTCTCATCCATAAATATCCATTCTCATTCGCCTTAATCTTTGCATTACCATCTGCATCCTCCACATCAATACCAATAGGGTTAGGGATATAAGATTCATTAGGATTTTTGTCATATGGAACTACTAAATATTGTACTTTTCCACGATTATCTACAACATCATTAAAACTATTGCCATTACTTCTCCGACATTTGGTCTGCTTAATGTTTAACACATAACCACCAGTATTTTGGTGGCTATAGTCATAATATTTTGACCATAAACGATATTGTAAATAGCTTTTTGCTGTACCAGTTATAATATCGTTATAAATAATTTGATATTTACTATTATCAGCTTTATCATTATTTACTGGATCGTATTCTTTATCTTTACTATTTATTTTAGCAAATTGATAACCTGTTCCCAAATGTTTCGTATCATCCGGAGTCTCGCTGCTATCAATCCTATATAATAGACCTGTTGGAGCAGAATACCAAAAATATCTTTTTTTCTGGTATTCTCCTTGTATATAATCTTTGTCTTTTACTCCATGGTCAATATCGGGGCATGTACGAGATGAAGCACTAGAATTGTAAGAACATTCAAGCTGAAAATCCGTAAATAATTTATTAACATTATCATACCAAGGAGAGGTAAAGAAACCATCATCTTGATAAGGTTCTGGTGCTACCCCCATAACATTAGCCCAAAAAGCAGTCTTGTCACATACTTTTTTCCAATAAGTACCAGCACGACCAACATCGAAATAACATAACGAATCATATTTTATCTTTTTCTCCA
Source organism: Rickettsia endosymbiont of Pseudomimeciton antennatum (assembly GCA_020881195.1). Classification (GTDB taxonomy): domain Bacteria; phylum Pseudomonadota; class Alphaproteobacteria; order Rickettsiales; family Rickettsiaceae; genus Tisiphia. The sequence continues at coordinate 18,458 of JAJIYL010000006.1, forward strand.
CCCAACTCCAACACACCTCATGTGGATTAGTATTAATACAATCATTTGGATTGTTACAATTTTCTGGAAATCTACAACCACTAACATACTTCCCAGAATATATTGAATATCTACCACATAATGGACTGTATTCTCTCTTTCCTTCCGAGCAATCTGCTTTTTCTATAACATTTTTAAATTCACCATCTTCCTTAACAAGTTTAAAGATATTTTTTACACTAACCATACCTGGTACTTTTTTTTGATCCGGCAAAATTGATACTACAACCTTATCGTTAACAAACAATTCCGCTATATTTCGCCATCCATCAGTTTTAGCATCAAAAGTTAAAGATAACGGCTCTACATTAATTTCTTCAACCCTAGGAATGGCAATTTTGTTACCATTGCTATCCAAATCTGAAATTTGTTGAATGTTATGTTTTGGTATATAAGCCCTGCAAAGACTTATATCACCTCCTATTTTAATCTTAATCTCCTGGTTACCTGTAACAGCTAGGTTAGTATTTAACCATTCTCCATAATGGTTAGGATCATACTCAGTCTCAAGCGAACCATCTGGTCTTGTTTTGGTAATAATCGTATGGTTTGCTGTTGCGTTAAGCATCACCGTATTAGTAATACTATCGGTATTACCGCCATTTGCGTTGTCATATCTATAGAGACAACCATCAGTAATTTTTACTGATCCTATCATTGCAAGCACTACCAAAACAAAGCTAACCAATAAAGCAATTAGACCTAGTAACATTATAAGTTTTGATAAATTTCCTTTCATACAATAATATCCAAGTTATAGCTAACCCAATTAACCTCAGTTTTGGATTAGAATTTAAAAATTCTAATCCAAAAACTGGTAAAGCAATAAGGAAAAATGCATTCTTGAAGCGATTCTACGAGTGCATTTTAACCTAATTTTTAGCTAATAATCTTATTTTTAATCTGAAAAATAAGATTATTAGCCATTTTTATTATTTTAACAATCAGGCGATGAACCGCTTCTAGCCTGATTGTTTACATTATTATTCCAATTTTGGATTAACGAAGTTAATCCGAAATTGGGGTAATTAGTATTTATCCATAACAAATTGACGTAATTGAGAGAAGGTGTGAAGCCTAAACAAAGCAATCTACCTTCTGGCGTCATTGCGAGCGAACGTATGTGAGCGTGGCAATCCATGAAACTTGTTATATGGATTGCTTCGTCTAGCTTACGACCTCCTCGCAATGACGTCATAATGTTATTCGGGTTAATTTTATCCATTATCCACCACCACCAGAACTCATACCGCCACCACCACCAGAACCGCCCATACCTCCACTATCTCCACCACCTGAACCCATTTTATCTCCAGCTTCAGCTTTATCATCGCCACCACTGCCTGAACCTTTTGCTCCCCCTTGCCTTGGTTTTGCTGCAGGATTTTTTGCTGGCATTTTTCCACCTGAGTTTCCTGAAGCATCCGAAATAAACTTTATCCCTTTCTTAACCATGTCAACTATTTTAGTAGGACTGGCTGTTACAGAATCCATGATAGGACCACCAGTAATCTCAGCTGCAAACTGCCTAATTGATTTTGAGAAATGATAGAAAATAATTGAGAAAACTAATACATAGAGTAAATCTACCATCAGTGAGAAAATATCCACAGCAATTGATTTAATTGGGAAAAGAATTAAAAGATGCTCATCCCAACCTGTCCCTGAATAATATTGTAATAACTTATATCCAGCACTATTTTTACAATCGGCAGGTTCACTATTTGGTAATCTAAGCTCAAAAGTACTAAACTGAGTATTACCACTAACATAATCATGCCTCATAAATTCACAATTCTTGTATATTGCCGAGTCATACATACTGAGTAACAAGGCAATAAAGCCAGCTATCACTGCAGGCTGTATTGCACAAGATATACAAATTTTTAACCATGCGTCAAAATATGCTTTGGTTCTGGTAAATAAAGCCATAGGAATAAATATAGGAGAAATATAGGTCATGACATATATGGTAATCAAACATACTAAATAGTGTGTTAAAAAACATAAAACTATTGACACAAATATTACAGAAAATGCTATTCCAGATACTACTACTATTATATTGCCAGCCAGTAAAAAACCAAATAGTACGGTAAAGAATCTCAATGCTCCTACCCTACTCAATGCATCCGGAGCTTTATATCCAGGTTTTTTAAATTTTTCAATAGCAGTACCTTTAACTTCGCTTGGCGGTACACTATCAGGAATGCCGTTTAAAATAGCTTCTGTATTATAGATTAACCCCATACCCAAGTAATAAGCTATCCGACAATCAACAGCATCCCAAAGTGCATAAAAACTATAACCATTTTTATACTTGGTAGCATCAAACTCACATAATCCTCTAGAACCACCAGCATTAAAAACTATTTGAGCAAATTGTGGAGTAAGTTCAGTAAGTAATGGTAAACCATACTGCAACATACCATTGTTAGTAGTTTCTTTACCACCTTTAAAGTAAGCTGGTCCAAGACCTGTAGCAAAATAAGCAACAATTATTAGTTTCATAACAAAAGTTGCTATTTTATCTAGATTACCATATTCTTTGCTTAAGATCATATTAACAGCAAAAAACATAATATATAATATTAATGCCGCTCTAATAGATATTTTCAAAGATTCTTGAAAGGTTGAGAAGGGATTAAGGGCAGCCAAATTAACCTTATCATTTTTAGGATTACAGCTACTATAACGGAAAAAAACTTTATCAAGAGTTTCTTTTACACAATCTACAGCCAACCCAGAAAAATTAAATAATGACTGACTTCTGGTAGTACCCATATAACAAGTTGTACCTATATTCCGACATTGTTCAGCTGGCGGCGGTAGCGGAGCTGGGGTGCTAGTATTCTTACAAGCTAATGGAAGTTGCCCTTTTGAGGTAGACATAACTAAGCATAATCTTTTATTAACAATTTTTACTGTCAAAATAATATCCTTCAACAAGCTGTTACCACCTAAATTAGGATTATTATCAGTGCTTAACTCACTAAGACGCTTAGAATCATTTAAATTAAGAGTAATAACTTTACATTCTGGAGAACTCCCCTCTTTATTTTTTAGACAAAATTTAAATTGCGGGTCAGTTGGCTCGCAAGCCCTAGGAGTATCAGTCATATCAATACTATACATAATATGACCATAAGCAGTATTTTGTGTTAAATAATCATCTGTCTCAAATGAAGCTAATGGACACATATCTCCAAAACCAGCAAAAACCTCAGCTGAAAAAAATATCAAACAAAATTGTATAAAAACTTGTATGACTTTATGAATTTTCATCAGAGCCATCTTTTTTTATTTTTGCATTAGTTTTATCAGCTATATCTTGCTTATCTACTCTAGTTTTAAGAGTTCTTTCTTTGTAGTCTTTGAATGCCTGTTCATCTAATTTAGCATTTCTATCTTTTATCTCACGATTTCTTATTTCTTGCTTAATATAACCAGCTTCTCCGGGTTGTATGGTGTGGTCTTCCATTTCTCTCGGAGTTTTAGAAGGTAATCCATTTGATTTTTGCTCTTTTGGTGATGCCAATGTAGGATTTACTATGTTTGGCGTTTTTCCTAATTCTTGTTTATTTGTCGCTGCCTGTGATAATTTATTAATAGTATCGTCTGTTTCTACCATTTTAGTAGTTGGCGGTATAGCAAGTTCACTAGTACTCTCCAAATTAACTCTTGATTCCTTTGAAGACCCTGCTGTACTTGAAGAGCCTCCTTCAGTTACACCATCTGTAGTAGCTTCTGTAATATGACAAATTGGTAGAGAAGCCCCACTACTACCTAAAGACTTAATCGCTCCTCCTACTGCTCCAGCAGCTTCAGAGGAACCGTCAGTGCTTACGGTATCTCCTCCCGCTGCTCCAGTCGCTCCAGCAGAACCACCGGTGCTTACAGTATCTCCTGATGATTCACCACCAGTAGCTGCACTATCTCCGGCTAATCCATCACTACCTCCACCATCACTTTCTCCTCCTTTTCCTCCCATCATATCCTTAGCTCCAGCACCCCCACCAGCTGCCTTATCAGCTGCTCCCATTTTTCCAGCTGCTCCAATAGCAGCCATACCAGCTTTATATATTGCTTGCGGATGAATGGCAACATTACTAAGTGCTACACCCTCGGTCATATCAGCCGCAAATTCTGCTAACTGAGCACTAAGGTGATACATTAAATACAAAGTAAAGCAGGCAGTAATTAATGCTAAAACAATATCCTTAATTTTCTCAAAAATTAATTTTGGTGATGTAAAGAACATACCGGGTTCCGTAGTAACACCCTGCATAAACTGGTATTTAGATAAATGATCACTTGTACTACCACTGCCTGGTTTTTCTTTAACCATCTCATTTAGATTATCTTTATCGAAATCAACAAGTATGGTAAATGGATTATTAAGCATATAACCTAAACTATTTTTACAACTTTTAGCATCGTCTTTAGTATACTTACGCCAATCATTATCAACAAAAAATATTTTTACGTCTCTTTTTTCGTTGCCACCACCTGCTATAATATTTGCTATGCTATCTTCTATACTATTTTTTATAGTTTTACTTGTATATTTACAGTGACCATAAAAACCAAAATCATAAACCGAAAACATCATAATCATAAAGGTTACTACAACCATAGGCTGTAGTAAGAATGATATTAGTAACTTTACCCATGATTCAAAGTAACCACGAGTATACTCAAATAAAAACATTGGCACAAAAAGAGGAGCTAAAACACCCAATATTACTATAGATATCATGCACATCACTGTAGCATTCACCATAAACGCTCCAACAGAAATCACTAATAAAGGATAAGAAAGTGCTAAAGATACGAGAGTCATGTTACCTGAAATAATAGCAGGAATCAGTAAATATACATAAGGTGGGGCTGAGAAACTAAAAAAGTCAAATTTCTCGAAACTATTACTTCTATACGCATTTTCTACCAATAGAGTTGATAGGATATCTAATCCCAAATAATGACTTACTCGACAATCCAATGCATCCCATAATGGCATATAAGAAAGATTTTTATTGACGTAATCTTTGGGTTCAAATTTACACAACTCTGATGGTGAAGCATTCATAACCCAACCACCAAGCGTATCTATTCCTCCTAATAACAAAGGAAAAGCCCACTGCACCATACCATCTAGTCGATTATAGTCAGAACCACTACCGGGAGTAATGTTTATACCTACAGAGAAATAGGTTACAAATAACATTTTTAATACAAAATTAATTATTTCATTTTTAGGCGGAATTTCACTAGAAAGTATGATTTTAAAACCAAAGAAAATTACATATATAGTTAATAAAGCGGTAACAGTTCTGTGCATATTACGTTGAAATTGAAATAATACACTACTCTCCCTTTTGCTGGAATTAATCACTGTATTAACATCATCAAATGTACAAACATCTTTACTAATTAGTAATCTTGCTGTCATTTCTTTAATACACTCTATCAATGGTGAAGAGATGACTATGGCTGTCTTAGAATTCTCATAAGCATTTTGGTAACAACTAGAAGACGACATGCCACAATCAACTATTGCCATTGGATCAGTAGTAGGGATATTCTTACTTTCTTTAGCCTTGCTACTACCCATAAAAGGTCCATATATAGATTCAGGGTAAGGTTCTCTAACATACTTACAACCAACCGGCACCCAATTTGCTAATATAGTGGGAGCAGCCACACACATAGTATCCTTGTGCTTTATTACTTTAAACATGACTGGCAAAGGCAGATCCAACATTACATCGGTATAACCATCTTTCTTGCCCTCATAAATAACATGATATGCAGCCTTATTGTATTTCCAAGACTCTATAATATCATTCCACGGGTCAGTTCTGGTTAATACGGCTTTAGCAATAGCAACGGCAGATGTGGCTATTGCCCCCATCCTAACCGTTGCTAGTGCAATATTATTACAAAATGCAAAGGTTAATTTAGGATCATTTTGATCAATTTTATTATTTCTTGCACACTGCCCTCCAGGGAAAGATTTGTCAAATAATTCATGGTCATTTATTTTAAGACGCAGCATCGTATTGGCATACACTCCTGGCGAGAGTATATTCGCAGTAGCAAAGGAAAAAAATGATCCTGGTATACAAGTGTGAGAAAATTCCGTACGTAATAAGTCACCAACACCCTGAGTTTCACAGGTCAAACTTGAAATAATATCAATGATAGTATCTAAAGTACCTTTTTCTTCTGCATAACTATTATGGATAATAGTAAAATTTAATGTACTACATAAAATTAATATCCTAACAAATGTTTTAGCACCATAAAATAGACTTCCTGCATAAGTCAATCTAGTTGGTGATTTTTTATATTTGTAATGCATAAATTAACTAAAGTGACTTTACTTCCTCATAAAATATAGGTAACCATTTTTCAGGATCATCACCATATTTCTCTCTAATCTGATCCAACAATAACACTGTTTCAACCCGACCAGACAGAACATTAATAATATCATTCATACCATCTAAACTTATTTTAGCAACAACCGCATCTACTCCCTGTTTTATTAAAAAATAACGCGATGTTGGATCTGTAGTTTTTATTAAAATATATTCACGTTGACTAAGCATAAAGGCACTACGATAAATATCGGTTGCCTTAAGATTTGGTAAGAATATTTGTGTAGCAGTTTGTTGAATCAAAGTATCGCTAATTCTGCTTTTAGCTGCATCTTCAACACTTTGGGTAGCAAAAATTACAAAAGTATTTAACTTACGCAAAACTTTTAGCCAATCCTTAATTTTTGGGGCAAATACCGGATTATCAATCAAAGCCCATGCCTCATCAAGAACTATCATTGTTCTTTGACCATCTAAAGAAATACTAATTCTATGAAAGATATATAGTAGTACAGGAGCAAGACTAACTGGGTCTTTTAATAATTCAGTCATATCAAAACCAAATACTCGAGCTTTCTGCAAATCAATATTATCTGTCTCATTATCAAATATTCTAGCATGAGAACCTCTACCAAACCACATAGCAATTCTACCTGCCAAACTATTAGGACCATCGATACCTAAAAATGCTACAACATTTTTTAATCTTCTATCCTTCTTCTCCAGCTTAAAATTACCACTTACTGCTTGTGATAGAGTCTTATTATCCTCTGATGATAGCGACTCTCCATTAGAAGTAACTAATACTTTAAGCCACTCTAATATAAATGTTCTATTCTCACCAGTATCATCAAGTTGCAAGGGATTAAAGTTACATTCTCCCCCCGGATCAATGGTGGTATAAACCCCGTTAAGGGATCTAATAAATATTTCTGCACCGTGATCTTTATCAAAAAAGAACATTCTAGGTTTAAATTTTTGTGCTTGGGCACATAAAAAATTCATTAGCACTGTTTTACCAGCCCCAGTTGGACCAATAATCAAACTATGCCCAACATCCCGAACATGGAAACTGAAATAAAAAGGTGTACCTGAAGTAGTATCGAGTACAGTTACATATTCTCCCCAGTGATTATTAAAAACCTTACCTAATGGATAATTATGCATAGATGCAAAACTAGCCATGTTTAAAGTATTGATAGTCGACCCCCTTACTATATAATCCATATTTCCAGGAAGCTGCCCCCAATAACTTGGCTCCATATTAATTTTTTCCCTAACAGGCTGGATTCCAGAGTTGGAGAGTTCAACAGAAGCCATAGATAAGGTATCTTCAAGGGATTTTAAGTTACTATCAGAGCATAGAAGTGAAAAATGGTGTTCTCCAAAACCAATATCACCACTGGTCGCCATATCAAGTGCTCGAGAGATTTCGGCAACTTGTGATACAGCCTTATCATCTGCTTGAATCATCCTATTTTGTTGTAGTTGCATTTTACTAATCGCCACTGTTCTATTAGCAAAAATAAAACTCTGAGTCATGACAAATTCAAAAGGCATTTGTAAAAACCCATCAAAAATCCCAGCCGATGTGGATGGTCCATATTCTAAAATACTTAATATACCGGCATATCTCCTACCCGCTGGACCACGTGCTTCTATAGATCTAGAACCAAAAAACAATCTATGGGTTGGAAGATATTGGTCTATTGAACTTCTTGGAACGACCATTTGCATTGAGGATCCACAATTTACAAGAGTACCTAAAAATTCCATAATATCACAGCAATAACCACTACTAGATTTGCGTACACCAAGTAGCCTGGCACCGTAACTATGAAATGTATTAACTACTCTTGAGGACATTTCTCGTAGACTTTCTTGCATCTCTCGCATGTCATTTTCCCAAGCCAATTTATTAGACTTTTGCATTATCTTCTTAATGAAGTACTCGATTACAGCGGCTCCAGCTTTATCTGGTCTATAAAGGATACTAACATACAACTCATTAAAAAACGACCTAGAACCCTCATGTTTCTTACGCCATTCATTTGATAAATAAGTCGTGAAATCATTAGGTACTTTTATGGTAGGGTCATAGGTATATTCAATCTCATCAAAAATTACTGGTCTACGCCTTCTGATCGTATGGAAATACATCACAATATTGCCTGATGACATATTTTTAAGTAACGAATTCCTGATATTTTTTTTAATATCTAAATCTTCATCATCAGCTGTTTCAAAGGAAAACCCCCCTATCTTTACTACTTGTAATAATTCATTATTTTTGGTTAGGATAGTATTACTATCCCAATGACACTTATAAGGAATAAAATGAGAAGTAGGTTTTTCTTTCCTATATCTCGACTCTTTGGCTGTTTTTGTTACAGATAATTTTATCATTTTTTGTCATTTTATACTGTTCTTTTAAATACCGTATGAGTTCGCTCCATAGAATGATTTATTAGGACACTGACTACATTTAGAAGACTTATTTAACAACAATTCTATAAATCTTGGTTCTTTAAAACATATTACATACCCTATCATATGAATTATAAAGGCAACAAGCAAATTCATAATACTATTACTTTGAATAAATAATGACATAGATATGATCATATTAAGTGCTGCAAATTTTATACTCACCCCAAAGATCATTGCAGGTCTTGTTAAACCAACAAATAACGGATCTGATACTAAACTACCTGACATAAATTACCCCTATTTAACTCTAATTAACCCAAATTCGGTTATATCTATAAATATAACAGATTTTTATGCTCCACTAATAGCTGTTTTCATTATTTTTGTAATATTACTTATTTTTTCATTAACGTGAGTTGCCAATTAAAACGTCATTGCGAACGAACGTACGTGAGCGTGGCAATCCACATATGGATTGCATCAATGCCACTAAAGTAGCTCCTCGCAATGACACTACAACAACATATACTATTGCCCATATCTTTTTATATAATTGGCAACTCACGTTCTTTACTTGTAAACATGCTTAATAATATAGAATCAGGAAAAGTTGCATCGAGAAAATGCACGCAATCGGTATTGTTTTGAACAGCACTTAAAGCCACCCCAATCAAATCAACTTTTTTAGGCTCAACAGCTTCATTCAGCATTTCTTTTAATACATCAACATCCTGTACACGCATATATTTTTCTCCGGCAAATTCTACCCCATCACATAATAATACTAAATGATCTGCATCTAATGAGGACGCAATTATCGAGGCAGTCATATTTACATCAAGCAGATGCGTATTACCTTTCTCATCGCTAGCTACTGGTGTTATAACCGGAATAATGTTATTATCTTCAAAATTTATTAAAATCTCAGGATTTACTATAACTGGTTCACTGATAAACCCAATATCTATTACATCTTTATTAGTGTCTCTTCTATGCAATAATTTCGCTTTCTTAGCTTGAATAAGATTAGCATCTTTGCAGGAAATACCAATAGCATAACAACCTAAACTACAGAGCTTAGAAACTATACGCTTATTAATATACCCGGATAAAACCATTTCCATAATTTGTGAGCTTTTATAATCCGCTACCTTAATATTATCGATAAATTTTTCATCACAGCCAAATAATTTCAGCGTATCATTCACCAAATTAGTATGATCATGCACTATAAAGATTTTGATACCACAACTATCAAGCAACTGTATTACTTCTGCAAAACTCGTCAATAATTTGTCATCATCAATAATTAATGACGGTAGCTTAAATACCATAACTTGATCTCTAACTTCACTACTACGTCTTATTATATCTTTAATTAAAGCAGTATCTTTAATATGTGCAAAGCCTTTACCTTCCTTATATTTATAATTTAATGCCTTTTGCCAAACTAAACTGCAATTCTTTTGCACCTTCTTTACTCCTACTACTTGTATAAATTACATTACATGAGTAGCCTAAAGTTGCAAGAAAATTCTGTGCTATCGCCGTTAGGTTTTCTCTATCTGTTACCTTATCTGACTTGGTAAAAACAATTTGAAAATCTTTATTGTAAGAAAGTAACAATTTAGCAATTTCCATATCATTTTGCTTTACTCCTCTTCTAGCATCAATCAATAGATTTACTAATTTGAGATTTAAACTCATTCTAAGATAGTATGTTATTAATACTTCCCACTGTTGCTTTATATATATTGGTACTTCAGCAAAGCCATATCCAGGCAGATCAACTAGAATAAGTTTATCGACAAGGGAGAAAAAATTTATTTGCCTAGTACGACCAGGAGTATTAGAAACCTTAGCAAGACTTGAATTGTTACATATACTATTAATCAAACTTGACTTACCAACATTTGATTTTCCAACAAAGGCAATCTCTGGCAAAAATGTGTTAGGAAACTGATTTATTTTTGCCACACCAGCTATAAATTTTACCTCTTGACGGAAGAGTCTTGTAACCTTATCAACCGACATTATGGTCTAACTTATTGATGTAATATTGCTGAATTATTGATAAAATATTACTCCAAGACCAATAAATCACTACTCCAACTGGAAAGCTACTAAACATTACTAAAAAAACTAGCGGCATAAATTTCATTACTTGAGCTTGAATTGGATCGGCTGACTGTTGACCCATCCTTTGCTGTAAGAACACAGTCAGAGCCATGAAAATAGGCCATGCACCAATAACCAGAAAGCTTGGGCAAGCAAATGGCAGTAGTCCAAACAAATTAAAAATTGATGTTGGATCAGGAGCAGATAAATCTTTTATCCAACCAAAAAATGGTGCCTGACGCATCTCGATAGTTACATATATCACTTTATAAATTGAGAACAATACTGGGCTTTGTACAATAATCGGCAGACAACCAGTGAGGGGATTAACCTTTTCTCTTTTGTACAACGCCATAACTTCTTGGTTAAGTCTCATTTTATCATCAGCATATAACGCCCTAATTCTCTCTACTTCAGGCTGAAGATTCTTCATTTTTTTCATAGAACGATATTGTTTATTAGCAAAAGTAAACATTAGCAATTTTATAATAACAGTTACGATCAAGATACTAACACCGAAGTTACCAACGTAACGATAGAAAAAGTTCATCACATTAAAGAGTGGTTTAGTGATTATATAAAACCAACCAAAATCAATTGCCCGGTCAAATAACTTAATATTATATTGCTTTTCGTATTTGTCTAATAAGTCAACTTTCTTTGCTCCGGCAAATAATCTTTGCGATATAGTGAGTTTTTGTCCTACTTCTATAGTTTGAGTTGCTGAAATGAAGTCGACCTGATATTTTTCAACACCGTTCTTTATTGCATAATTGAAGTTAGAACTATACATACTAACTTTATCCGGAATTAAGGAAGCTAACCAATATTTATCTGTTATGCCAATCCAATCAACAACACCTTGCAAAAATTTTTCAGTTTTCTTATCTTTTAAATCGTCAAAAGAATATTCTTTAAGTCTACCATCAATAACACCAATTGGTCCTTGATGTAGGATATTAACCAATTTCTCTTTGCCAGTATATTTACGGTTAATCAGTCCATAATATTGAACTGAGACTGGTTGATTACTATCATTTACCGTAGTTTGATCTATGGTAAATAAATAATTACTATCCATACTTATAGTAATCAAAAATTTAATTCCATCTTTGTTGATCCATGATAAATTTACAGGTTTTGTAGGAGTTAATTCATCATTATCCGTCTGCCAAAGAGTTTCACTATCAGGAAGAATAATACTATTATCTTTGTTAAACCAACCTATTTCGGCAAAATAGGCTTCTTCTGACTGAGAATGGGCAAATAACACAACAGGTTTACTGTCTGGTGATAGGTCTTGCTTATATTTCAATAAAATTAAATCATCAAACCGAAGTCCTTTTAAAGCAATCGATCCAGAAAGTAGTTCTGAGTTTATCCGAATTCTCTTGGTAGAAATAGGTGATTCACCTTCTTTAGGGATTGCTACTTGAATATTCTTTTTCTTTAACTCTTGAACTTGCTTGTTATATAGTTTATTTTGCTGTTCTAATTTTTGTAATCTTGGTTTATCATAAAAATATTGCCATCCAAAAATAATCCCAAGGGACAGGATAATTGCAGCTGCTAAATTAACTATGTTGTGATTCATTACCGGTCTAAAAATAATTTAATATATAAAATAAAAACGAAGTCCCCTAGGAGTTCTATAAGATTTAAATAAATTAATCAAGAAATTTGATTTATCAATATAGACGAATTCAGGATTTAGTTATCCCAAATTTCGATTATCTATCATTTGAGTATATGTTTATTATCATGTACTTTGTGGACTAAATATAATCCACCAAATATGCATATATAAGCTGCTAATGAATATGCACATTTAAATAATACTTCTTGGTAAAATATCGATAAAACTCTACTTGTAGAGAATATATTTATGAAAAATCCTAACATTACAACACCATCTATAATGGCACACACTATCAAACTAATAAAATTCCTGGTATTAAAAGAATATGCTGATGCTGACTTGAGATGTAAAAATACGCTTGTACTACAATATGTTGATAGCAACACAGATACAAAAGATGCAAACACAACTCCCTTAATAACACGACCATTGATATAATAATCGAAATTCCATAACAAACCAAAACCTACTATTGTACACAATACTACAGCAATCATAGCTTTTTTCTTGCCATATAGTTCAGATATAATATTCGTAGTTAAAGCTAAAAATACAAATACTAAAGAACACTGAGATATTTTATTAAAGAAATTTAATAAATAAGTAAATATACAAAGTAATGTCACTAGTGGCATGTAAAATTTATTGTTAATATGATCCATATCCCTCTCCTCTTTTTTTGGTCTAATCTTAGATAATCTGAATTCGGTATAACAAGTTATTCTAAAATCTGTTATATCTATAAGTATAACAGATTTTTATGCTCCACTAATAGCTATTTTCATTATTTTTGCGATATTGCTTATTTTTTCATGTATAGACCTACCCGATAATCCAAGAAAAAAAATAATATATAACAGCAAAAAAATTGAATGTAGTCATGTATCCGGCTTATAGTTAATAAATTACTTTAAATTTACCCTATAGCCCTGATGGAATTCGCTGGCTTACAAACTATATTACTTATCATTCCCTCGGCTTCTAAATGAGTCCATGAAAAAATCAGTTTTTTTTATAAGCTAAGGTTCGTCTTATTTACCATCATTTTAGAATGTTATTGACACTAATAATATGATTTAAGTTGATAAATTTACTATTGCCGTTACAATGCTTATAACTCTAGTATTTAAGCCTCCAATACCTCTTTAGAGACCTGGATATTATATATTTAGACAATATATTAGTTTTTTTCGATTTAAAATATATAGTAGTATGAATAAATTTATCCTTTACAACAATGGGGAATATGTCCTAGAACACGAAGCTAAGGTTTCTTTTTTAGATAGAGGTTTTCAATTTTCAGATGGTGTGTATGAAGTTATATCAATACACCTAGCTCATCCAGTAAAATTATCAGAACATTTAGAAAGGATTAACCGATCTTTCTCTATTATCAGGATGGTACCACCATTTTCAAGTGATGAAGCGTATAAAGATATTATACGTGATTTAATGAGTAAGAATAATATACAAGAAAAGGGAATAGAAGAAGGATATATTTATATACAAGTAACACGAGGAGTAGCACCACGAAGCAGACCTTTTCCGAAAGAAGCCAAACCTACGACTATCATTAGTGTAAAACCATATGATTTTCCAATCCGCTATAATCCTATTAATGATAGTTATGAAGGTTATGTTAATGGAGTTAAAGCAATAACAGTACCTGATGAACGTTGGAAGCGTAGTGACTTAAAATCCTTAGCATTATTACCAACTGTTTTAGCAAGTCAAAAAGCATCAGAAAATGATGCTTTTGAAGCTATAATGGTAAAGGATAATGGAGAAATAAGTGAAGGAACAGTCTCAAATGTTTGGATAGTTGATTCTAATGGAGTACTGAGAACGCATTATGAAGGGTTTAGTATCTTACCTGGTATAGTAAGGAAAACTATAAAAGAATTTGCTTATAAGCAACGTTTAAATTTCGAAGAAAAACCTTTTTCAGTACAAGAAGCTTTAAATGCAAAAGAAATATTCTTAACTGGTACTAGAACTAAAATATTACCAGTAACTCAACTTAACGATAACTTAATTGCAGATGGTAAACCTGGAATTATTACGATGAACTTTCTTAAAACTTATTGGGAATTTGTATATTCTGGTATTTGGTTTGATTGGTAAGTGTCCAGTAAAGGCGGTCTACCAAAAGGAATTATTCTAGGAGGCTGCCTACGATAACTAATTAATTATATTTTGAGCTATTTTTCGGCGAGAATAAATATGATTTTTGAAGGAATAATCTACCTATTGCAAGAAAATCATTTGAGTATATCCGCAGCTAAAAAGAGCTAAATATAGAATTACTTTAGTTATTGTAGGCAGCTTCCTAGGTTCCGTGAACATATAGCTAACCCGATTAGCTATACTTCCGTCTATTAGCAAGCCGCAGCGAAACAATCCAAATCCAATCATTTTCTTAGATTATTTCGTTGCTACTAAAGTAGCTCCTCGCTAATAGACGGAGTAACGCCAATCTAGGTAACCTTAAAAATTTGTATTGCAAGCTTGGCGGTGACTTACTCTCCCATGCCTCAGGGCATAGTACCATTAGCGCTACAAGGTTTCACGTTCGAGTTCGGTATGGGGTCGTGTGTTTCACTTGTGCTATAACCACCAAGCCAGCAATACAAATTTTTTACATCATAAGTCAATCTAGTTGGTAATTTTGACGTCGAAACTCGCCTCCGCTCCTCACATACGTCTACATACGCTGCGGTACTCGGCTTCGTTTCTTCTAAAAATTCCGAGGGCTGTCTTTGACAACCTCCTAGGAGACAAATAAAAAAATTGAGTTGTTGATAAAACTGAAAACTTGGTATGATTATTACAGAATTAATGCTGTACACAAAGTACAACCTCAGCAAAGTAAATCAATCGAGCTATTAGTACCAGTTAGCTACGCACGTTACCGTGCTTCCACACCTGGCCTATCAACGTGGTGGTCTTCCACGGCTCTGATAGGGAAGTCTAGTTTTGAGGTAGGTTTCCTGCTTAGATGCATTCAGCGGTTATCCTTTCCGTACTTAGCTACCCAGCTATGCCGCTGGCGCGACAACTGGTCCACCAGAGGTACGTCCACCTCGGTCCTCTCGTACTAAAGGCAGATCCTCTCAAACTTCCTACACCCACGGCAGATAGGGACCAAACTGTCTCACGACGTTCTAAACCCAGCTCACGTACCACTTTAATCGGCGAACAGCCGAACCCTTGGGACCTTCTCCAGCCCCAGGATGTGATGAGCCGACATCGAGGTGCCAAACGATTTCGTCGCTATGGACGCTTGGAAATCATCAGCCTGTTATCCCCGGAGTACCTTTTATTCGTTGAGTGATGACCCTTCCACTCGGGATCACCAGATCACTATGACCGACTTTCGTCTCTGCTCGTCTTGTCAGACTCGCAGTCAGGCTAGCTTATGCCATTGCACTCTAACAGTTGATTTCCGACCAACCTGAGCTAACCATCGCACGCCTCCGTTACTCTTTGGGAGGCGACCGCCCCAGTCAAACTACCCACCATGCATTGTCTCGGATCCTGATTCAAGGATCGCGGTTAGATATCAAGAATCAAAAGGGTGGTATCTCAAGGGTGACTCCACAGTGGCTTGTGCCACCGCTTCATAGTCTCCCACCTATCCTGCACATCTAATTCCTAATACCAGTGCAAAGCTATAGTAAAGGTTCACGGGGTCTTTCCGTCTAACCGCGGGAACTCCGCATCTTCACGGAGAATTCAATTTCGCTGAGTCGATACTGGAGACAGCGGGGAAATCGTTACGCCATTCGTGCGGGTCGGAACTTACCCGACAAGGAATTTCGCTACCTTAGGACCGTCATAGTTACGGCCGCCGTTCACTGGGACTTC
Source organism: Rickettsia endosymbiont of Pseudomimeciton antennatum (assembly GCA_020881195.1). Classification (GTDB taxonomy): domain Bacteria; phylum Pseudomonadota; class Alphaproteobacteria; order Rickettsiales; family Rickettsiaceae; genus Tisiphia. The sequence continues at coordinate 34,934 of JAJIYL010000006.1, forward strand.
AATTCAGAGCTTGCACCCCTCCTCTTAATCTTCCAGCACTGGGCAGGCGTCAGACCCTATACTTCGTCTATTGACTTTGCAGAGCCCTGTGTTTTTAATAAACAGTCGCTACCCCCTAGTTTGTGCCACCTATAAATGGTTGCCCATTAATAGGTCATCCTTCTCCCGAAGTTACAGATGCAATTTGCCTAGTTCCTTCAGCATCGTTCTCTCAAGCGCCTTGGTATACTCTACCTGTCCACCTGTGTCGGTTTAGGGTACGGTCTTTAACGAGGGTGTTATTTCCTGGAAGATATTCACTGCACACGCAATCCAATAAGCGTATACAATTTACTATCTCCGTCACATCCCTCAGGTTCAGGAATATTAACCTGATTCCCATCGATTACGCCTTTCAGCCTCACCTTAGGAGCCGACTAAGCCTGCGCAGATTAACTTTACGCAGGAACCCTTGGACTTTCGGCGAGAATGTCTCTCACATTCTTTATCGCTACTTATGTCAGCATTCTCACTTCCGATACCTCCAGCAAACTTCACAGTTCACCTTCACAGGCTTACGGAACGCTCCGCTACCATCTGCACTATTAAAGTGCAAATCCGCACCTTCGGTACATGACTTGAGCCCCGTTACATTGTTGGCGCAGGAAAACTGGTTTAGACTAGTGAGCTATTACGCTTTCTTTAAATGATGGCTGCTTCTAAGCCAACATCCTAGTTGTTTTGGTTTTCCCACATCCTTTAACACTTAGTCATGATTTAGGGACCTTAGATGGCGGTCTGGGCTTTTTCCCTCTCGACTATGGACCTTAGCACCCACAGTCTGTCTGCTATGCTGTACTCGTCGACATTCGGAGTTTGGTTGAGTTTGGTAAGTCTGTAGGACCCCCTAGCTCATCCAGTGCTCTACCTTCGACGGTAATCGCTATAACGCTCTACCTAAATAGATTTCGCGGAGAACCAGCTATATCCGAGTTTGATTAGCCTTTCACCCCTAGCCACAACTCATCCCCTACTTTTTCAACAGTAGTGGGTTCGGTCCTTCAGCGGATATTACTCCACCTTCAACCTGGTCATGGCTAGATCACTCGGTTTCGGGTCTAATTCATCTAACTAAAGTCGCCCTATTCAGACTCGCTTTCGCTACGCCTACACCTAACGGCTTAAGCTTGCTAGATAAACTAAGTCGCTGACCCATTATACAAAAGGTACGCCGTCACAGAACATATAAACGAGCTTTAAAACTCAATGTCTGCTCCGACTGCTTGTAAGCATTCGGTTTCAGGTCTATTTCACTCCCCTTGTCGGGGTTCTTTTCACCTTTCCCTCACGGTACTTGTTCACTATCGGTCACTAGAGAGTACTTAGGCTTAGAGGGTGGTCCCCCTATGTTCAAACAGGATTTCACGTGTCCCGCCTTACTCAAGGACTCCAAAACTTTTTACCTATAAGGGGCTATCACCCTCTATGGCCAACCTTTCCATGTTGTTCTAGTTTTTATTCTGAAGCCACTGACCTGGTCCGCGTTCGCTCGTCACTACTAACGGAGTCTCGGTTGATGTCCTTTCCTCCAGCTACTAAGATATTTCAATTCGCTGGGTTTGCTTCGTATAGCTATGTATTCACTATACGATACCTGCTAAGCAGGTGGGTTTCCCCATTCGGAAATCTTCGGATCAAAGCTTATTCGCAGCTCCCCGAAGCTTATCGCAGCGTATTACGTCCTTCATCGCCTTCTAGTGCCAAGGCATCCACCAAATGCTCTTATTTTATTTACTTTAATTCTTTCAAACTTGAGATTGTACGATGTGTACAGAACTAATTCTGCTACTTATACAGTATCCACTCACGATCATAAATTTTTATTATCGCAGTGTGTATTTAGTTTTCAATTTTATCAACTTGTCAAACAGCTACAGGGTTTATGTCCCGTGTGAATTTTTATACTGATTATTCAGAGCAATGTCAAACATTATTTTATAAATATTATTCAGAGTAATTTAAAAGCTGTAGAAAAAACAACCTAAAAACCCAAACGTTATTGCAAGGAGGTGTAAGCCGGCAAAGCAATCTAATAAATAGGAGCTACTTTATTAGCATTGATACAATCTATGAGGATTAATCATTTTAGTCTCTCGATTTGCTTTAGACAAGCCTGTTAATTCTAAGAAATTTACTTATATATCGCTTTTTTGGATTGCTTCGTCGACCTTACGGTCTCCTCGCAATGACGTATGACCTATAACTCATCTATTAGTGAAACCACGTAGCGGTCGTGGCAATCCATGAAGTTTGTTATATGGATCAACTTTTAACTTACAATTGCTTTCCTTACTTTGCTCGAACTCCACTATGCTTTCTTTTACTTTGCTCTGTCAATATTGTTTGACCAGGCTTAGGTACTGATACTGGTGGAACAACTTCTATCTTTTTTACAGTGGCTTTAGTCAAATCTGCATTTTTTATTAAAGGATTTGATTTAACTTCTTCTTTTATATGACCAACAACTTTTATCTTATTTAAATTCATTGTTTTTTCTGGATGTTTTTTATTATATTTTTCAATTTCTGGCAAAAGTGTAGCTAAAGTATTACCATCAATGGTAGCCCCTTCAAAGTCTATATGCTCTTTAAAAGCAGCTCTCTTAAAAGAACATTCTTTAAATACCGCATCTTTAATCGAACATTTGCCTAATGTTACCTCATTAAAATTGAATCCTTTAACTTCAAAATTATCTAATTTCATGTCAACTGTTTCAAAAGATAACCCTCTTAAATCTTTATTACTTAAGGAATAATCTAGTATCGGTGAATATTTAGATAAATTATTTCCTTTACTATATTCATAAGCCTGTTCCTGAAAAATGGCAGACAAATCTCTTTTCTCGTCTGGTTTAAGATTAGGTAGAATATCTCCAATAATTTGGTTCATTTCTTCACCAATTATTTTTCCACGTGTTGAATTAGAGACAAAATGTTTCTGAAAATTATGCTTCAAAATATTAGCAACAGCTCCTACAGCTAAAGTTAGAACTTTTGTATCAGATAACAAGCCAATCAATGGACGAACCATTTCAGCATATTTTCCCTTACTATATGAAGCAGTTATTGCTCCTAGTTCTTGAGTATGATCCCCTAATATCTTAACAACTACTTCACCTTTTAGCTTCAGTTTTTTACCCATCTCGGTTTCATTTAAAAATTTCTCAACTACAGGACCAAGTTCTTTAGCATGTTTTATTAAAAGATCAGGGATTTTTTCCTGTAAAACTTCTTTGACCTTAGGATTATCCTTATTAAACTTAATAAGAGTATCCACCAATTCACTAACCTTTTCTGCTTGTTCAGATTTAGGTACTTTCATAATATCTTTAGTTTGCTCAATGATTTTTCCTAACCCCTCTTTGTCTGCTAAACAATTTTTAGTCAGTTCTGTTACTATCGGCAAAACATCAACAATAAATGGAATAGTTGCAGCTGTCGCATCACGTACAAAATTAGGGTTCATACCACGAGATCGTATATTTTTTTGAACTTCTGGGTTATCCAAAAAACCTAGAATATTTTTTTCATTATCAGCAAAATATTGTGGTAAAGTCTGTTGTAAGGCAGGAGCTAGACTTTGAACAACCTGATCAATATTACCTACAATAGATGATACCATGGCTCTTTGCGTTTCTATTATTTCTTCTTTTCTTTCCGAAGATAAATTTTTATCAGTCAATAACTCTAAAGCAATATCTTGATGTTTCATATAAGACTCATAGATTACAACTACTTTAGGAGTATGATCTAATACTGTGCTACTTGCATTAATTGCAAGTAGCACAGTATCTTCAAAAAACTCTTTTGATACAAATCTAGTAAATCTATCATCTAGAAAATTCCCGGCAATTTTGGTGATTTCTTTTTGATTAACTGGATCACTTAAAAACTTAACTAAATCTTTCTTGACCACTTCTGCTACTTTGGGACTAGCAAATATTTCCAAAGCATTTTTTATAATATTACGTCCTGAGTTTTCGTTAGAAATTATTAGATTTTTATAAATTTCTTGTACTTTTTTGTTTGACTCTCCTTCCAATACACCACCTGCTAAATTTAGTGATAACGGCACCATTCTGTTAATAAATTTTTTATCTACTCCATCAAATATATCAAGACTACCTCTACTAACCTCTGTAGGTGAAATTACTGGAGCAGGTCTTAATACAGCTCTTAAAACTGGCAATACAGAATATTTAGCTATAATTTCTTCTAAGAAATCAGATTGAGTTCTATTCAGACCGGGAATATATCTCTCAAGAACTACACCACCTCCCTTGATTAGATTAGATGCATGCTCTACTTGTTCTGTTAGTAATTTTTGTCTTTCTTCAACTAATAACTTGTCACTTAATAATTTTGAACCCACTTCTTGGAATTTAAGAAAATTAGCATATAAATCTTTTATATCGAACAAGCTTTTAGCAGTTGAAGGTAATACAGTAGCAACATCAAGAAACAATGCTCCAGTTTCTTTCAAAAAACCTACCGCCATATTCGGTAAATTATCCATCATCAATTGCAATTCTGCTTGTTCAAGTGCTTCTTGCTTATTTTGCAGCTCTTGCGGAATAATTTCTTGACCATTCTGACTGAATTTACCTTTCAAATCAATCAAGTCGCTACCCACAATATTAGTATCATCATCGATGGTGGCATTAGATATATTAGCCTTAGCTAATTTTGCTGCCTGTAAACTAACCCCTTCTAACCTAGCCTTTTCTGCTTGCACTTTTTCCAATATCGCTTGCTGCAATTTTGATCTTGTAAGATCACTTTCGGTAAAATTTACTGAGGTAAAATCGGCTTGCTGAGCTTCAATACATCTCATTATACTATTCGAGAGATCAGCCCCTTGTGCATGAACTTTTTTTAATATACTATAGCTTGCATTAATTCCGTGGGCTTTGGCTCCCTCTAAAACAGCTTCGGTTAAATTAGCAAGCTTTATATTGACATCCTTTAAAATTGCATTTTTGAAATTTGCTCTCGAGGCTTCCACCATATCCAGATTGGCGTGAACAAAACTTGCCCCTTTAGCATTCATCCTTGTTAAAATAGCTTTTTTTAAATTCGCCCCATCTAGCTTAGTCAAACTATCTAACTCAGCATTCGACAAATCTAAGCATTCTGCTTCTATATCTTTCAGTATAGTATCTTTAAATTTTGCACTATGTGCTTTAGCTTCTTTCATCACAGCATTAGTTAAATCACTACCTACAACCTTACACTCAGTTAGAATAGCTTTATCTAATATTGCATGCTGCATTTGTACTTTTCGTAAATCGGCTGAAATTAAAGAAATACCTTCTAAATTTGCCTGATTAAATGTTGAATCAGCAAATTTTGCATGATCCCACTTCCCATTTTTTATATTCGCATAATCAAAATTGCAGTCACTTATCGAAACCCCTTCACCGTTAGAACGAGGCATAAAAGCATGGGCAAACCAACTTTTATCAGTAATAGTTGACTTACTTAGATTACTATTAAAAAAATTTGCGTTATCTGCTTTAACTCCTACAAAATTAGCATTATCTATTTCCGCCCCTTCAAAACTTGCTGCACTAACATCAGTGCCATTAAATTTACATCCGGATAAAACGGATCCAGAAAAAACAGCCCCTCGTAAATCCGCTCCTGAGAAATCTAAACCAGATAAATCAACTCTATTATGCCATTCATTATTGCTAGAAGCATCAACTTTACTGGAACAATCTGCAATAATTCTTGCCCCTGCTATTATTCTTATCTTCGATTGTTCTAATTTGCTTTTAGCAAAATCATTTAAACTTAAATCTTTATTGTTTTCTCTCGCCTTTAAATATTCCTCTATATCATTCCGAGCTAGAGGTACATATTGAGTTTCTTGATCTCGCTGTTCTTTAGTTGATCCTCGTACATAACCTGGATCAAAAGTACAGCTTTCACTACCAAAAATATTTTGAAAAGTTTCATGCATTGAATTATCTTTTCTCGGAAATATTTTTTTCTCAACCATTAGCTTCAGTTCTTCTTTTAACCGATCATATTGCTGATTGCCAGTTGCATACCCTCCTATTACCTTTGCTGCTTGTATATAAGTTAAATTTGCATATGCGTCATCTAGTTCTTTTGTTTTACTCTTTATAAGAGCATCCTGCTCTTTTTGGCGAACTAAATCACTTTTTATATCAGCATATTTTCTACCCAAAGAGGAAGTGGTACTGAATTTTATCCCCTCAATGTCACGCTCTTTATCCATTTGAGAATATCCTTTATAGCCATCAGAAAATCTACAATTAGCAAGGTCAGCTCCTCTAAAATCTATATTTTTTAGGATAGTATCTTCGAAATAAGCATTGTCAAAATCAACATCGCAAAATACCGCATCAGCTAAATTACAGCCTTTAAAAGCAGTATTTTTAAATATACAACCAGTAAAATCCCCATTGCTTAAATCTGTTATATTATCAGACTTACTAAAATTCCTATTAGATAAATCCGCTACTACTACATTACCATCAGCAAAATATTTGTCCTTTAAATATTGGTTAAGGTTTAAGCTTTGCTTAGGATCTTCTGCTAAAACTTTATGCTGAGCTGTAATATAACCCTCTATATCCTCATTAGTAGGACGAAACTTTTCAATCTTAACACTGAGATCATCGAAAACAGATTTTTCCTTCACCATAATTTGTACTCCCAACTACTTTTCTGTTTACCCCATAATACTATAGACTTAAAGATTTAACAACAAACGCTCTGGATTCTCAATCAATTCTTTTATTTTTACAAGAAAAGTAACTGCTTCTTTGCCATCAATAATACGATGATCATAAGATAAAGCTACATACATCATGGGACGTATTTCTATCTTACCATTAACCACTACTGGTCTTTCTTCAGTCTTGTGAAGACCTAAGATACCTGATTGAGGAGGGTTAATAATAGGAGTTGATAATAGTGAGCCATAAACTCCACCATTGGAAATAGTAAATGTTCCACCTGATAAATCAGACATAGATAATTTTCCTTCTCTAGCCTTTTTACCCAAACCAGCAATTTCTTTCTCAATACCAGCAAAGCTTAATTTATCAGCCTGCCTAACTATTGGTACTACTAGCCCCTGCTCTGTCCCTACTGCAACACCAATATCATAATAATTCTTATACAAAATCTCATCCCCTTCTATCTCGGCATTTACCGAGGCTACTGCTTTCAGAGCTTCAATAGTAGCTTTTACAAAGAATGACATGAATCCCAGCTTGACACCATGCTTCTTCTCGAACCCTTCACGATACTGCATACGCAAATTAATAACTTTCAACATATCAATTTCATTAAAAGTCGTTAGAATAGCTGCGGTATTTTGTGATTGTTTCAAACGATCTGCGATAGTTTTACGAAGACGAGACATTCTAACACGCTCAACCGCTCCTTCATCTGCCAACACAACATTTGTTATAACAGGTGACTCAGTTTCTTTTATAGATGAATCTTTTGTCGATGAGTTATTTATAAACTCTAATACATCTCCCTTGGTCACTCTACCATCTCTACCAGTACCTTTTATGTCATCTAATGGCAGTTTATTTTCACTCACTAATCTTCGCACAGAAGGTGGCGGAGTAATACTGTTTACATTTACAGGCTGTTGTTGTAGCTCTTTGCCTGATGTACTCTTCTCTGATGTGCTAGGCAAAGCTACAGCAGCAACTGCTCCTTCGGTAATTTGTCCGACGCTCTCACCGACAGATACCGTATCCCCCTCATTCTTAAATATTTTACTTATTACCCCAGATGAAACCGCATTTACTTCCAACGTAACTTTCTCTGTTTCAAGTTCTAACAGTAGCTCGTCTACTTTTACCACATCTCCTTGTTTTTTATGCCATTTAGCAATAGCCGCTTCTGATACAGACTCTCCAAGGGATGGAACTATAATTTCAATACTCATATTATTTTATTCTCCGATATATATTCTATATTAACCTGAATTCGATATAACAAATTATTCCAAATTCTGTTATATATATAAATATAACAGATTTTTTTAATCCACTAATAGCTGTATTCATTATTTTCGCAATATTGCTTATTTTTTTTATTTCTAATCGTTTTTTGAATTGCCGTGTCGCCGCAAAGCAGCTCCTCGCTAATAGACGCTTGGGTTGCATATATGTCATTGCGAGCGAACGTACGTGAGCGTGGCAATCCACAAGAAAATAGCAAAAAAATCCGTGAACGCTCACTACGCTACTACCCGCAATAACGAAGTATAGCTAATCGAGTTAGCCTATTATCTCCTGCTGGCTTTTCTGTTTCTTATCCATCTCAGCAAATACATCTTCCCACGATCCAACAGTTGCAGCTTTGGTATATTCGGTCACCCTTGTTTCAAAGAAATTACTATGCTCAGTACCATTTAAGATTTCATCAAGCCAAGGTAGCGGATTAGTATCAATTAAATAAACCTCTTTAAGTCCAAGCTGCATTAATCTGCGATCAGCAATATAACGAATATATTGCCTTACTTCTCTAGATGTTAACCCCTCAATACCACCAACTTCAAATGCTAGCTCAATAAAGGCATCTTCAAAATGGACAATAGTAGTACACGCCTCATAAATACGACCACGAACCTCCTCAGTCCATACTTCAGGGTTTTCTCTAATAAAAGTTTTAAATAACATAATGATTGAATCAGTATGTAACGTCTCATCCCTTACTGACCAACTAATGATTTGCCCCATACCTTTCATTTTATTAAAACGAGGGAAATTAAGCAAGATGACAAATGAAGCAAATAGTTGTAACCCTTCAGTAAATGCTCCAAATACCGCTAAAGTAGTAGCAATATCTTCTTTCGTTTCTACCCCAAAACGCTGCATATAGTCATATTTATCTTTCATTTCTCTATATTTAAGAAATGCTGAATATTCAGTTTCTGGCATACCCACAGTATCAAGCAGATGAGAATAAGCAGCAATATGAATTGTTTCCATATTAGAAAATGCTGATAACATCATCAATACTTCCGTTGGCTTAAACACCCTGGAGTAATGTTTCATATAACAATTATTTACTTCAATATCAGCTTGAGTAAAGAAACGAAATATTTGAGTTAATAAATGCTTTTCTCCAGGAGTTAAATTATATTTCCAATCCTTTAGATCGTCAGCTAGCGGCACTTCTTCTGGTAACCAATGAATTCGTTGTTGAATATGCCACGCTTCATAAGCCCATGGATAAGAAAACGGTTTATAGATTGGACTAGCATCAAGTAAAGACATATTATATTTCCTTTTTTAAGTTTATTTGACTTTTTAATTTATACACGTCATTGCGAGCTAACGTATGTGAGCGTGGCAATCCATGAAGCTTGTTATATGGATTGCTTCTTGGCTTACGCCTTCTTGCAATGACACCAAATCTGCTGCACCCTTTTACTCATAGTAGAATCACCAAATTTTAAATTGTCAATTGATGTTTGCTCCAGAGCATGCACCAATAACCTATTATTTGATGATATGTCAAGTGTTACAGTTCCTGGTGTAAGGGTAATAGAATTAGCGTATATTACACGACTAGTATCGTTTCTCTGTTCTGAATCAACCCACTCAAAGACTGGTTGTAAATTCAGATTCTTACACCAAATAATCTTCATTACTCCTAAGCTAGATAGCATTATTTCTTTAATTAGCCAAATAAAATATAGTATAGAATGATAATTTAAATAAGCCCTACTTGGAATTAAATTGAGCTTTATCGCAAAAAGATAAGCTATACTGACAATAGTTGAGGAAATCAACAACGTGAAAATATCAGTAGGTAAACCTGTTAGACCAAACAATATTAATAACAACATAATTAAAGTAAAGATTTTAGTGGGCATCATATCCTTTTCCACCTCTAACAGTTGATGTAAATGGTAAAAAGAGCATTACCATAAAAAATAACGCACTTATAATACCAAATATGCTATTTATCGCAATGACAAATGCTTCCTTATTTATATTATTGGCTAATAAAAAATACGAGACCTTTTCCGGGTCAACCACTTTGCCATCTAATAATTGCCCCATAAACTGTAACTTCATTAGAGCGGAAGGTGAAGTGGATGAAATATTCTCATTTAGATATTGACTAAAAATCTTAGTTTTATCTGTAAGAAGAGTGCTAATAACTGCAATACCAACGGCTCCTCCAAGATTACGAGTAAGATTATATAATCCACTAGCATTCCCCACCTTGTCTTTACTCATACTCTCTAAAGCAAGATTATTGGTGGGTAAAAAGCAAAACATCATCGCCAGTCCTCTAATAAATTGCGGTAAGAAAAACTCAACAAATTTAGCATCAGCTGTTAAAAAACTATTTAAATAGCATCCTAAACTAAACATAGCAAGACCAATAGCCAGCATAATTCTTAAATCCACTCCAGACCCAAGCATCCTTCCGGCAAGTGGAGCCGATAGAAATTGCCCAATACCCGTAACCATCATAGTAAAACCAATTTGTACAGTATTAAAACCAGCTATGATAAATAAAAATAAAGGTAATAAATATACTGCACCGTAGAGTCCTATACCTATAACAAAAGAATAAATACAACCAAAAGCAAAATTTTTGTTAACAAAAACTGTTAAATCTAAGATTGGATTAAAAAATGTTAGTTCTCTAATAACTAACGTAATGAACCCAACAGCAGTCAGGATGATAAGGAATAATATCAAGCTATTCTCTGTCCAACCTTTTTTATTTCCTTCTTCTAAAACATATTGCAAAGAGGCAAGAGTAATAGTCAGCAAAATAATGCCAAGAAAATCAAAATTCTTAAGCAAATCGTAATTAGGTTGATCAAAATCAGCATATAAATATACGATCACACAAACAAAAATACCAGGTATTACATTGAGTAAAAACATAAAATGCCAAGATAAATATTCAGTAATGTAGCCTCCAAGTGTTGGACCAAGTGTGGGAGCCATCGTCACGACTAACCCTACTATCACTGCAACTGCTGGACGTTTTTCAACAGGAAAAATTATAAATATTGTACTAAAGACTGTTGGTATCATTGCCCCACCAAAGAATCCTTGTAAAGCTCTAAAAATAATCATTGTTTCTATGTTGGTTGCTAATGAACATAGGATACTCATGACAGTAAAGCCTAAAGCAGCAATAAAATAAGAAATTCTAGTAGAAAGAAGTCTCGCGGTAAAACCAGTTATTGGGATTATAATTACTTCCGCTATAAGATATGAAGTTTGAACCCAGGATAATTCATCGCTAGAAGCAGAAAGCCCCGCGGCAATAACTGATAAAGAACTGGCAACAATTTGAATATCCAATATTGCCATAAACATTCCGACTGTCATTGCAAAAAATGCAAGTAACTGCTTGTTTGATAATGGGGGAGAAGGAATAGCTTGTTGTGTGAGCATTAGCTAGTTGATCGAAGGAATTAAATACTACCAATTATAGCATAGTGTGTATATCACAAAAGTAACAATCTTACAAGCATAAAAACTAAAAAATATATATTTTAGTGAAATTACTAGTAGGAACTAATAGAATAGATTATAATATACATGTGTATAAAATAACTAATTGGTTATAATATGTCCAAGAGAAATAAAAAAGCTAATTCTTTAAATAAAACAATACAAAATATTGATAAAGAATTTGAAAAAGCATATGACGACTTAGATAAGGGATTATCTAAAGTTGAAGAAGTGGCGGATATATTCAATGATTCCTTAGATAGAATAGTTGGCTCTGTTTCTGAGCAGGAAGTAAATAAATTGCTAGAGGAAATGCAATCTGAAGTTAATTTAGAGCAGAAAAATGCAGAATTGGAGAAACAAAAAGATCAAGAATTATATGCTAGACTTGACGCTCTAAGAGATTCAAGACCTACGAAAGAAGCATTAAAAAATCCTGCACCAATGCTAACCGACGAAGAATTATATGCTAGACTGGAAAGGTTGAAAGAGCCAATACCTACGGAAGAAGCGTTAAAAAATCCTGCACCAACACCAACTGTCGAAAAGCCACAACAGAAAGTTTATAGATCACAAGATAATCAGACTAAACAACCTCAGTCGATAAAACCAACAACGACACTAGTTAATAAAGTAGCTGCCCGCCCAAAGGATACTAAGTTAGAGACTAACTCTCCTGCAACATCGCCAGAGCCATTAGTTAAAGAACCATCCAAACCCGACAAGAGTGATAGAGATACTTTACCACTATCAACAACAAAAGCTAAACAAACAGGTTGGTTTGCAAAAATTGTAAATACTGTTATAAATGTTATTGTTGATAATATTAAAGGACTCTTTGGTAATTCACAAATTCAAGATGCTCCGCCTAAGCAGCAGAGCAAACAAGTGATATTAGAGAAACTGCAAGCAGATGTTAAAAAGCTAAGGGAACCATTAGCAGCACTTAAAGAGGTACAAGAAGCAAGAAAGCAAGCATTAAAGGTAAAAAGAATGCAGCGGATTTTGCAAAAGGCTGGACCGGATTTGCAAAAGGCTAGGCAAAGAAAAGCACTATCTGGCACTCCAACAAGATTACCAACAAAGTCACCAGTAACTATGAAAAAGCCTGGTAATATTAGATAGACTCTTTCCCGAGGAGGCTGCTTGCAATAACTAAAGTAATTCTATATTTGGCTCTTTTTGGCTGTGAATAAACATGATTTTTTTACAATAGGTACACTAGGCACTTGGCGAGCAGATTTTTCATTCATCATAAGCACCAACAAAATGCTTCGCATTGTGTATATAGTCAATTCAGGAGAAGTTGGTGACGTCGTCACTCGTCGCTCGCCTATTACTTACAGGCGTCGCTCCATCGCTCCTAGCCCCAAATTCTCCTGAATTGACTATAACATAAACAAACTGTTACCGGTGAACTATCAACCACAAGGTGTAGAGTTTGAGATTGTCCTGTGTTAAAGTTTAAGTTAGCCGAGTTCGTTAAGAGTTGTTAATTGGCGTTTATGCACCATAGCACTCTGAAAAAGTGTCTTCCGTATGACCAATTAATAGTAGTTCCGTCAGTTTTAGATCATTTTGCAGCTCATCATTTGATACTTGCTCAGAGTTATTTTTTGGCATTTGTTGATTAACTGACAAATTGTTAATGTCTTCTACCTTATCTAAAGATAAATTTTTATCTTTACTATGCATATTTTTTGCTTCAGCGATGAGTGAGACTATTACTTCTTTATTAGTTTCTGGGATAAGCTCTACAGGAGTTTTATTGCTAATATTTTTTATAGTTAATAAATCAAGTGCTGCAGGAATTTTTAATAATTCTTTTATTACCTCAATATTTCCTTCCTTACAAGCAAAATGTAAAGGAGTGTTTTTATAAATATCCTCAGCATTTATGTCTGCCCCATTCTCTAGGAGAATTTTCACAACATTAATATTTCCTGCATAACAAGCCTTATGTAAAGCAGTGATGCCATTTACAGGACGATTTATATCTATTCCTTGTTTTTTAAATGTACATAGTAATTGCCCAAAAGAAGGTGTAAACTGCTGATCTGTTGTGGTAGCACATAAATGTATCAACCTACCAATTGCAAAGATTTGTAACTGTTCTTGCTATAATTTACTTACAAAATTGACTGCATTGGTAATGTTCGCATATTTAAACATACCCTTAAATCTTTCTGCTTCTTTTACAAAAAAATCATTACAAGGCTTTGTTAAATCATTTTCTGCAGAAAGAGTTTTAAGTACATCTGCCATTTTGTTCTTTTTAAGCATACGGCTAGACTTAAACTTTTTTGTTGCACCATTAGCCCATATCTTGTTGAAAGTAGCTGCTGCAAAATTCTCCTGGAAATCCCGAATGAATTGTTGATATGGTGTTAAATCCTTCTCCTTTAGGTAACGTTCTAATGAAGCCCTCATTGCATAATCGCTTAATTGTGTGCTTGAAGATGATTTACTTTCTACATGAGTAACTAAAATAGAATTATTATCAAGTTTTCTTGCTGCCTTATTGGCAGAGCCGCTATAGCATGACCATAAATGTATATATAAAGGACACTTCGCTATTTCTTTAATTCCTTTAAGTACTTGCTCTGTTAACGACATGTTTTTTGAATGCATATGTTAATGTCTATATAATGCTGCTTATTATTTGCACGGTAACCATGAGCATTAATATCAATACGAGTATCTTTAGTTATTTTAAAATTGTTCTGTTTTAAAGTGGATTCAATATTTTTTACGCTTATTGCAGTTGAACCATCACCTATTATTAGACAATCATTTCTTCCATTAAACAGAGCCTTAATCTCTTTAGATATAGATATATCAGGTCCTACAATAAGCAGTGCTTTTAACGCCTTTGGTTCTTTTGGGCTTGTCATATAATTCCTTTATATTTAATTGATAACCGTAACAAACGGATTTATCAAACTTTGCCTAATTATATGGAATATTTATAAAATTGCAAGCATTATTTTTATAAAAAAGTGAAATACGATGTAAAAATATCACAAAACTTGATGCAAATTATGATTTTTTATGATATAAAAACTTCCCTACAATACAGATACTACAGGGGATTATATGCGAAAAGTAGATAAAGCAGAATTGCATATAATAACTGCCAACAGCACTGAAATTATAACATTTTCTAAGACTGCACTAAGCTTTTATCTTGGCTCCTAACATCCTTTCACTAAAATAGCCATGACCTCTGAGAATGAAGGTAATTATATCGTCCTACCCTGGAACTTAGATAACCGAGTTGGTAGAGATAATCTGAAAAATCTAAAAAATAATGAAAACAGCTATTAGTGAATCAAAAAAATCTGTTATATTTATAGATATAACCGAATTTGGAATAACTTGTTATATCGAATTTAGGTTATTTAAAAACTACAAGTAAATTATAAAAAATAAAGGAATTAAGGATTATGTCGTATCAATATGTTTATGTTATGAATGGTTTAAGTAAGACCATTAATGGTAAACAAATTTTAAAGGAAACTTATTTGTCCTTCTTACCAGGGGCGAAAATTGGTATTATTGGTCCAAATGGTGCTGGTAAATCTACTCTTCTAAAAATCATGGCAGCTATTGACAAAGAATATGATGGTGAGGCTTTTGTCGCTAGTGGGGTTAGAGTTGGTTATTTAGCTCAGGAACCATATCTTGACCCTACCCTGAATGTTTTTAATAATATTATGGAAAGTTTAAATGATAAGAAGGCATTAATTGATGAATTTAATGAAATAAGCAATAAATTTGCTGAAGAAATGTCAGATGATGAAATGAATGAACTTCTAGCAAAACAGGCTGATTTACAAGAAAAAATAGATAGTTGTGATGCTTGGAGCTTAGAGCGGGAAATAGAGATTGCTATGTTTGCATTAAGGTGTCCAGATAAAGATGCTGATGTTACAAAAATCTCAGGTGGAGAGAAAAGGCGAGTGGCATTATGTAAACTTTTGCTGGAAAAGCCTGATATGTTATTACTTGATGAACCGACAAACCACTTAGATGCTGAATCGGTCTCTTGGCTAGAAAATTATTTAAAGAATTATAAAGGTACAGTAGTAGTTATCACCCATGATCGATATTTTCTTGATAATGTAACAGATTGGATATTAGAAGTGGATCGTGGTAGATGTGTTCCATGGCATTCTAATTACACAGCTTGGCTTGAGCAAAAGCAAGCAAAATTAGAAAATGAAGATAAAGAAGAAGATGATAGGAATAAACAATTAAAACGAGAACTTGAATGGATACGTCAATCACCAAAGGCAAGGCAATCAAAAAGCAAGGCTAGAATCACCGCCTATCAAGATCTGTTGATCAAACAAAAAGAACAAAGATCAAGCGTGGCACAAATTATTATACCTAATGGTCCACGCCTAGGCGATTTAGTTATAGAAGCAGAACATATAGCAAAGAGATATGATGATAAGGTGCTGTTATCAGATTTTAGCTTTAAGATTGTTCCAGGAGCAATTGTTGGTATTATAGGTCCAAATGGTGCTGGTAAATCTACCTTATTTAACATTATCACTGGTAAAACTAGCCCAGATAACGGCTCTATTAAATTAGGACAGACTGTTAAACTTGGTTATGTTGATCAATCAAGGGATAGTTTAGATGATAACAACACTGTGTGGCATGAAATTTCCTCAGGTCTTGAGGAACTACAACTTGGTTCTAGATCAATGAAAAGTCGAGCTTATTGTGCAGCCTTTAATTTTAGGGGTGGCGACCAACAAAAGAAAGTAGGACAACTTTCTGGAGGTGAACGTAATAGAGTACACATAGCTAAATTACTAAAAGAGGGGGCTAACGTTATATTACTTGATGAACCATCAAATGATCTTGATGTTGATACATTACGAGCCTTAGAAGATGCAATTTTAGATTTTGCTGGATGTGTATTAGTAATAAGCCATGATCGTTGGTTTTTAGACAGAATAGCAACACATATTATTGCTTTTGATAAAGATGGAAATGCTACGTGGTTTGAAGGAAATTACCAAGATTATCATGATTATATGATTAATTTAACAGGTGAAAATATTATTAATCCTAAATATCGTCATAAAAAGTTAGTATAAAATATGTCTCTGGGAGAAATATTAGTGGTTATGTTAGTAGCAATGATAGTAACAAAGCCAGAAGATATTCCTATTATTATAAAAAAAATCCAAGAATTTAAATTATACTGCTCAGCTGTCAGAAATCAGGCACTAACCTATATTACAAAAGACTTAAAAATTGATAACGATATTGACATTTTGAAGGATAATGCTGAGCAGTTGAATTTTTATTTAGAAAAAATCATTAATATCCAAGGATATTATGATGGTAATTATACCCTAAATGAACTCAAAGCAAAATATGATAAGCTTATAAAAATAAAAGGTACAGAATATGGAAATATGATGGAAGATCATAAAAAATAATAGACTTCTTTCATAACTCGCTTCTGCTAGGGAATTTGTAGGAGACACGGAACGCAGCCTTGCTGCGTATTGCTCTGCAGTTTTGATAGGCACAAACCTCATATTAGGTCTTGCTACTGCCTCGCATATTGCTTCGCTCTCTGCTTGATCATTTTTATTAGTTTTAACATAAGGCTTAACAAATTGTGGAGCCATTAGTTTTACATTATGACCTAATTTTGTTAATTCTCTTGCCCAATAGCTAGAACCACCGCAAGCTTCTATGCCTATCAGGCACTT
>JAJIYL010000007.1 GCA_020881195.1 Rickettsia endosymbiont of Pseudomimeciton antennatum
ATTATCGGGTAGGTCCATACATGGATTGCTTCGTCGACCTAACTCGCTCCTCGCTAATAGACGCTTGGCGATCAGATTTTTTTATTCATCACAAGAAAATAGCAAAAAAATCGTGAACGCTCACATCTAAACTACAACTGTGGTATTAGAATATATGCTAAAACATATACATGAGCGGGATATGATAAAGCTTTGGGAAGAATTTCTACAAAGGTTTAAATTAGAGATATTAATTGATAAAGAGAATGGTTATATTTACTTAAGATCGTTTTTATGGTACACTGACACAAAATTACCTGAGGCAAGACAATCAGAATTAGAAGAGCTACTAGCTAAGTATTTGTCAGAAGAAGAAAAAGGGAACATTATGAGAACTATTGCACAAAAATATATTGAGGAAGGTGAAGTCAGAGGTAAAGCGGGAGAGAGAATAACAGTGGCTAAAAACCTCAAAAGAGCTGGAATATAGATTGAGATAATATCTCAATCTACTAGGTTAACTAAAGAGCAAATTGAAGAATTAGAATAAATATTTTTGCAAATAGACCTACCGTTACTGATTTATAATTCATTTATAATAGAATTTAAAATAATAATATGTCGATAGAAAAAGAGCGATATTTAAATATAATATACAAATCTCCAGTAATTTTTAGAATAAAAGAAGTAGCACTTCCTGCATTCAGATTCTTTGAGATAGAAGCAACAAAGAAACATCCTAGGATACAAATTGAGGTTGACGATAAAACAATAATAAAAGATATGATTGATTGTTGCGGGGAAGCTCTCTACAGTCTATTTCAAGATGAAAAAAAAGAAAAACATAATATACGAGGTTGGTCAACAGGATATATATTAGGCTTTCTTTCATCCAGTTTATGGACTCATTGGAATGCCGAATATTTATACCCTGAAACTGAAGAATATAAGAATTTAATGTTTTTAATATCCATTTATTTATATAGTAAAATGGACTATCAATACAATTATCAACTGACTTTTAAAATACAAAAAATTTATGATTATTTTATGTCTCATAAATCTGATTTTAATTCTATCGCTAATACTGGAGATAATTTGATATCTTTAGAAAATTTTAAAAAGAAAAAAGGGGTTCCTGATAATCAAAAATTTGCTAATTCATTCATTAATTATTTAGAATCCTTGCTATTACAAGAGCATGATAAAATTTTCAAGAAAATTTCTGTAGGGAAAGATAATAATTTGCAAAATATACGAAATCTCTTTAACTCTGATGAAATAAATGAATTAATAAAATTTGCTGAACAACAATCACAGTAATATATTTAAATATGATAAGTTGTGGTTGTGGCAATCCATTATTTTTGGATTGCTTCTTGGCTTAAGCCTCCTCGCAATAACAGTATGATGGGTGCTTATTCAGTACTAATTCAAGTTAATTCACTATATAAATAATTACTATGAAAAAATTTAAAAATATTGCTGTTTATGGTGGTGGTAGTTGGGGAACTGCACTAGCCTGTCAGGTGGCAAGATGCTATGAGGAAGTTCCGATATTGGTACGCGAGAATAATATTATTGATGAAATGTTAAATAATAGAACTAATAGCAAATATCTTGGCTCTGACATTACATTACCTAATAATATAATTCCTTGTAGTAATCTGCCATATATCTTAAATAAAGAAGTAATAATTATTGCGGTACCATCTTTTGCTTTCCAGGAGACTTTGGAGATATTAAAAGATGCTGGGATATCTGAAAGCGTAGCATTATTAGTTGCAACTAAAGGGTTTGGTAGAGACCCTACGGAGTTATTATCTGATAAAGTAAAAGCCATATTACCAGCTAATCCTTTAGCCTTCATAGCTGGACCTAACCTAGCTAAAGAAGTTGCTCAAGATTTATTAACTTCAGTAACCATTGCCTCTTTAGATGTTGATCTTGCTAGACGACTAGCAATTAGTTTAGCATCACCACAATTTAAGGTTACCATAACTGACTATGTGGTAGTGATGCAAGTGGCATCGGCTGTTAAAAATATTATAGCGATAAAGAGTGGTTGGTATGATGCAAAAGGCTATGGACAGAATGCGAAAGCCGGTCTTATAACTCAAGGGCTTCAAGAAATAAAAATTTTATCTGAAGCAATTGATGGAGAGCTTGAGGATGCTTCTATTTTATGTGCTCCAGGTATATTGGGGGATTTGGTACTAACTTGCTACTCTAAAGAATCACGAAATACTAGATTTGGTTATGAACTGGGTAAGAATTTAGATGTTGAAAATTTTTTAAATCAAAATTTATACTTAGCGGAGGGGCGAGAATCTGCTAAACTGGTACTGGATCTCATAAGAAAATATAAGCTAGTATTGCCTGTTATTGAGTCAGTAATTGCAGAACTAAAAATAGTATGAAATTTTTTAGACAATTATCACCAATAGTTAGTAAAATAATATTATTAGAATTTTGTTTGTTATTAGTAATTTTCCCGCTAGAAAATTTTAGAATTAATACAGAAACTGTTATTTTCCCATCTTTTGAAATAAGTTTACTTTACTATTTTGCTACATTTTATCATGTTGGTTTTTGGCTAATATTTTTAGTAGGAATAATTTTTGACCAATTATATTCTATGCCAATTGGCACAAATTCCTTGGTTCTTATAACTGCTCACATAATTTTACAATTCACCGGGAAATTTTTTATAGTTAGAAGCTACTTAACAAATTTTCTAATTTTCTGGTTCTATTATTTTTTTATATTACATTTTAGGTATTTGCTAATTTTAACTAAAGGCTTATCTTCCCAAGGGTATCTTACGATGTTAGTACACTATCTAATTACGATATTCTCCTATAATTTGCTACGAATTCCACTTGATAAGGCATTATTTCCCAAACGTCATTACGAGGAGGTGTAAACCTCAACCGTCATTGCGAGGAGGTGTGAGCCGACGAAGCAATCCATTTTTGGTTACTTTTATGGATTGCTTCGTCGACCTACGGTCTTCTTCACAATGACATTTTTTTTAGATTTATAATTGCTTCGTTGAGCGATCTACTTCTTGCTAATAGACGGCAGTATAGCTAATTGGGTAAGCTATAGTTTACTAATTTCAAAAAGTCTGTTGTATATGATCGTAAGAAGTGCGATAATATAGCAATGATTAACATAGTTATTTGATTTTTATGAGATTAATAAAGTTCTTCTTGCTTATTATATGTTCTTTTTTGATAGTTAGTTGTGGTAAACAGTCTCAAGAAAAGAGCTTAATAGTTGCAACTTCTGCAGATAACCCTCCTTACGAATTTATCCAGAATGGGCAGATAGTAGGATTTGATATTGATATTATTAATGCTATAGGAGAAAAATTAGAGAAAAAAATTATAATTAAAAATTTTGATTTTAATGGCTTACTTGCATCCTTGGCTAGTGAAAATGTTGATATAGTGATCGCTGGATTAACAGTGACCGAAGAGCGTAAAAAACACATTAGCTTTTCAGCTCCTTATGTAACAACTAACGTATCAGTATTATATAGATCAACAGATGATTTAAAGAGTGTTGAAGACTTGGATAATAAAGTCGTTGGCGTGCAACTCGGTACAACATGGGCGGTGATAGTTCAGGATTTATCCAAGCAGTTTAATATTAGAACAAATTATTTGTTGAATAATTTAATGCTAGTCGAAGAATTAAAGTCAAAAGTTATAGATGTGGTGGTACTAGAGGAATCGCAATCTAAGAAATTCATTGAGAATAATCCTGATCTTGCTAGTTTTAGTTTAACAGAGTTTTCATCTAAACTTGCTATCGCTATGCCAAAAGATTCTGAACTTGTTGAAATTGTCAATAAAGCTATTAGTGAGTTAAAGGAAGATGGGACAATTAGTCGTATTACTAAAAAATGGCTTCAATAGTGAATTCTGAACAATTTAAACAAGCTCTTAGCACTTTACCTACTGGTGTTACTATTATCACTACTTTATATAATAATAAGCTATTTGGTTTCACTGCAGACTCTTTTACCTCGGTTTCTTTGTTACCACCATTGGTATCGTTTTGTCTTGATAAAAAATCCTTCAGTATTAGTGCTTTTGTTGGTAGTGAGTATTTTGCTGTTAGTATATTAGCCGAAAATCAAGAGGATATATCTAGACATTTTTCTAAGTTTAATACTGATAAATTTGCTGGTATTTCGTATGATTTGGGACAAATTACTAATTGTCCTTTGATTGAAGGGGCAGTTTGCCATATTGAGTGTAACAAGTTTAATCAATATGAAGCAGGGGATCATGTCATATTTATTGGTAAAGTGGTAAGTACTGTGGTGACTAGTAGTTTAAAACCACTAGTACATTGTTTAAGACAATATAGAGGGTTAAAATGAGTGTTTCTATAGGTATTTGTGGTGCTACCGGTAAAATGGGACAGATAATAATTCAAAAAATAAAGGGACTTAATAGTTGTACGCTTTCCGCAACATTTTCTAGGCAAAATAACATGGATGTTCTTGCTGAGTTCTGTCAGAATTCTGAGGTGATTATCGATTTTTCTAGTAGCGAGATATTGGAAAAATTGCTTGATTATGCTATTAAGTACAACAACAAATTAGTTATTGGTACTACTGGTCTGACTAACTATCAACTTGATCGTTTACATGAAGTTTCCAAAAGTTTAGCAATATTCTATTCGGCTAATATGAGTTTAGGAGCGAATTTACTGGCGATACTGGCAAAAAAGGCAGCAGAAATTTTAGATAATACGTACGATATAGAGATTTTAGATTGTCACCATCGTATGAAAAGAGATGCACCGTCTGGTACGGCTATAATGTTAGGTAAGGCTGTGGCAAAAGTTAGAAATTTAGATTTTAATAAATGTGCGATATTTGATCGTACTGTAAAAGATCAAAGACAGGTTGGCGAAATTGGCATTGCTTCCATTAGGGGAGGGCATTTACATGGAGAACATCAGGTGTTATTTTTAGGGGATAACCAAACCCTTACTCTAAAACATCAGGGGTCAAGAGAGTCCTTTGCTGATGGGGCAATTCAGGCTGCCATCTGGATATCTGATAAACCGCCTGCTCTTTATTCAATGAGCGATATGTTGCCATCTCTGCAAAAGTTTTAACAATTAACAAATATTTGTATTATTTACAGCTGTACATATTGACATAAAGCCCTAATAGTAGTATAATTACGTGATATTGATGAATAATTATAGGAGTCACGATGTCTCGTAGGTGTGAGCTTAGTGGGGTTGGTGTTTTACACGGTAATAAAGTGTCGCACTCGCAAAGAAAAACTAGAAGACGCTTTGAGCCAAATCTAAGAGTGGTAAGGTTTGCAAGTGATCTCACTGGGCAAGAATATAAGCTTTCGGTAAATGCTAAATGTCTACGTTCTGTTGAGAAGGTAGGTGGTTTTGATGAATATATGCTTAAAATATCAAGTGATATACTTTCAGATAAAGCTCAAGTAATTAAAAGAAAGATAGCTGAGAAAAAAGTTGGTGCTGCATTATGAAAGCTGGAATACATCCAAAATATAAAAAGTTTAAAATTATTATTAGTAATGATGTTTTTGAGACAAATTCCGGTGGTTATGCAGAAGAAATTTTGATGGATGTTGATTATAGGAAACATCCAGCATGGACTAAAGAATCTGGAAATGTTGTTAACCAATCTAACAAAAATGTCAGCGACTTTAACAAAAAATTTGCTGGGCTTAGTTTCGGTAAGAAGGTTTAAGCAAGTTCTGCTTGTTCCAGAGATTGGCTATATCTTTAATGATATCTGTTATGGTATCCTTGTGGAATGTAAGCGTTCACAGATTTTTTTGCTATTTTCTTATGAATAAAAAATCTGCTCGCCAAGCGTCTATTAGCGAGACCATGTAGTGGTCGTGGCAATCCATAAAGCTTGTTATATGGATTGCTTCTTGGCTCACGCCTTCTAGCAATGACGTCTTGTATTTTAACTTTTTTCCGTGAACGCTCACTGTGGAATCGGAGACCAAAGGTTTTGTAGTATTGCAGACTTTGTCAGTATGGGAATGATGCGTATCATTTTTACTAATTAAGTAAATAAGAATATCTATTATCGTGGGGTGGAGCAGTCTGGTAGCTCGTCAGGCTCATAACCTGAAGGTCGTTGGTTCAAATCCAACCCCCGCAACCAATTTATAATGCTATTGTTATAGTTAAATTTTGTATAGTTGGAAACAGTATCAAAAAGTAGAATAATGTCTCATGATTCTATAGTGTTTCTATTGTTTATATTGGGCTTAATAACTGGATTTATTGGCACTAATACTGGTGGTAGTGTTCTTGTTACTGTTCCAATAATGATTTGGTTAGGCATTTCCCCACAATCTGCCATTGCAAGTGCTCGAGTTGCATCCATTGGCACAATGGTAGCAGGATTAAGGCAATTTTATAAAAATGGGAAAGTGGATTTTTATCTTGCATTCAGAGCTTCTTTTTTAGGGGTTGTAGGAGCTTGTATAGGAGCTTATCTTATTGTCTATATTTCTTCATACATTGCAGAAAAAGCAATAGGTATTGTAACGCTTTTTTTGTTGTTTATATCAATAAGTAGAAAAAAAACTACAACAAATATACTTTATAAAAATCCTAATGTATATTTAAAAGAGTTTATAGGGTATTTTCTTTTTATTTTTGCAGGAATGTTAGGGGGGTTTTTTGGTGGTCAGGCAATTATTGCAACCTACATTTTTTCTATTTTTTTTAATAAAAGCATATCAGAATCTGTCGGAACAAGAAAAGTTAATGGATTATTGGTATCTTTTTTTGCTATATTAATTTATGGTGTACATAATCTGATTAATTGGGTTTTTAGCATTTCGCTTATTCTTGGAACATTAATAGGTTCTACATTCGGAGCTAAATACGCTCTTAAAAAAGGGGATAAGTGGATAGAAAATCTTTTTAACATTGTAGTTATTGTTTTATCTTTAAATATGATATTTTGAGTAAATGGAAAATGGAAAAGGCATATGATTTTTTGAAACCTCTTTATATATCGTCTAAACCTAGGAAATTTGGAATTACTGTTGTTAGTGAAAAAGCAAAATCTTTTATGGAAGCACAGTATTTTATTGAAACGGTAGGAGAAATTGTTGATTATGTAAAATTTCCAGATCATGCGGGGTTAATGTGGAGATATTCTCCTCAAGAAATACGCCTTAAATGATAGGCGACAATGACCAGGTTTTGTAAACATTTCTCTTTGATGTGAAAATTTATAGGTGTTTTCGCTAAGCAAGAACCGTAGTATGGTACATATTGCGAACCTTAAACCAGTTTAGATTGGAGATTTTACAGATTACTTTAAAGCCTAGTTATTTTATAGCATCTAGCTTTTTTGCTATTTCTGTAAGTGTTAACGAGTTGCCTTCTTCTACTAAACGACGGAACGTTGATAAATTATGGGTTTTATGACCAGATCATTTCTGGTAGAGTTCTTTCGCCTTTATATCTCTAGTTTGTTTATTTAATATAATCTACTCATGGATTATTGACCGACTAATTTTAAAAGTCTTGCATGTCAGCTCTACTTTCTTAGAGTTCTCATAATAATGGGATTGTTGTCAGATGAAGATTTTTTGAATCAGTTTTAGGGCGGGTACCCGCAAAACCGTAGCGTACTCGAATGTACGTGAGGATTTGAGGATGTACACGACGCCAAAATGATCAAAAAAAATCATCTGGCAACAGTCCCATAATCTATCGCTCTAGAACGTAAATTATAACTGTATGGTGCCGCCATATTGCTATATCTATCATTATAACTAATATGAACCTATATGTTAAGTGCTATAACTAGAAAACCCCAATTTCAGATTAACTTAGTTAATCCGAAATTGGAATAATAATGTAAACAATCAGGTTAGAAGCGGTTCGTCGCCTGATTGTTAAAATAATAAAAATGGCTAATAATCTTATTTTTCAGATTAAAAATAAGATTATTAGCTAAAAATTAGGTTAAAATGCATTCGTAGAACCGCTTCAAGAATGCATTTTTCCTTTCTGGAAAATATCTATTCTTGGTAACGTTTTTTTTGTTGTTCCATCAGGACGTTACCATTTCTTAACCTTTTTGTTTACTAATTTCTTCCATTTCTTTATTTAGGTGTACAGAACCTAGTGAATTATTGAATATTGTTTTTATTAACAAAAATAAAAATATTTTAATAAAAAATTAGTTGACTATTTAATTCAGGTTATGTTTAATCATAATTATAGGTACTGCAACCAAAACTTAAACATGGTGAAAACATGATATATGGCAGGTGATTTTGATGAAGATAAAGAGAAGAAGAAAGACAATACAGATTTTGCTCAGATAATGAAGTCTCAGTATTATCCTCATCATTAGTGTGTTGTTGGTTATGTAGGGTTTAGTAAACGTCACTGCGAGGAGGGAGGGCTAGTGTTTGGGTTAAGGTTAAAAGGATGTCATTGCGAGGAGCTACTTTAGTAGCATTGATGCAATCCATATGACAAGCTTTATGGATTGCCACGCTCACGTATGTTCGCTCGCAATGACGTATACGTAACCCAAACGTCATTGCGAGGAGGCGTAGCCGACGAAGCAATCCATTTGGAATAAGAATAAGCCTTTTAAAGAATGAGTAACAGTAACGTACTGAATTATAGAAAAAAATAAGCAATACTGCAAAAATAATGAACACAGCTATTAGTGGAGCAAAAAAATCTGTTATATTTATAGATATAAGCGAATTTGCAATAACTTGTTATTCTGGATTGCTTCGTCGACCTATGGTCTTCCTCGCAATGACGGAATAAATAGGCAGTCAACAGTAACTATTTGAGTCAACTATGAGTGAATTAGTTCAAGAAAACACCAGAATTATCCCTAATCGGCAGACCAGCCTTACAAGAGAACAAAAAGAAGCTGTTGGTTTACTATCAATAGGTACATTCCTAGAATATTTTGACTTAATGCTATATGTTCATATGGCAGGGCTACTTAATGAGTTGTTTTTTGAACCGTCTGATCCTCACACCACCTCTTTAATGATGGCATTTGCTTTTTGTACTACCTTTATTTTCCGACCTATTGGAGCAGTAATATTTGGTTGGTTGGGCGATAATATAGGGCGTAAACTTACAGTGATCATCACAACCTTTATGATGGCTGTGTCATGTCTGGTGATGGCTAATCTACCTACTTACGCCCAGATAGGAAGTGCAGCGGCTTGGATAGTGACCATCTGTCGTGCTATTCAAGGTATATCTTCTATGGGAGAAATGGCAGGTGCACAACTTTACTTAACAGAAACAATTAAGCCACCAGCCCAATATGCAAGTGTTGGATTAATGTGGGCTTTTGGTTCCTTAGGAAAGTTAGGAGCTTTAGGTATTGCCTCACTTGTTACTTCTTATGCTTTTAACTGGCGTTTTGCATTTTGGCTTGGTGCAGCAGTGGCATTGGTTGGATCTGTTGCTAGAACAACTTTACGAGAAACACCAGAATTTGCTGATGCCAAACGTCGAATCAAAAAAGTTTTTGAAAAAACTAATACCGATACAGCTAGCTTAACGAACCACCCCATATTGCAAGAAAAAGTTAATAAAAAAACACTCATAGCTTTCTTTTTATTACAATGTATTTCACCGGTATGTTTTTATTTTACTTATATATATTGTGCTAATATTTTAAAAACTAGCTTTGGTTATACAATCTCTGAAGTCATTCATCATAATTTTATTGTCTGTATAGTGGAGTTCTTAACCCTATTAATATTATGTTATTTAAGTTTAAAAATATACCCATTACTAATCCTGAGAATTATACTGATCACATGTGCTATTTTTATCATATTTTGTCCGTATTTATTAAATAATATTACGGCTCCTTATCAGTTATTTTTGATTCAATTCTTTATAATTTTATTGGTTGAATGTCTAGCCCCCGCTCTTTCTATTCTTTATAAAAGCTTTCCGGTATTTAAACGTTTTACCTGTGTTAACATGACATTTGCTATATCTCGAGCTTTGATGTATGTCGTTACATCTTTTGGTTTTGTCTACCTTTATGACCATTTTGGTCATTGGGGATTATGGGTTATTATGGTTCCGATAATTATCGGTTTTGCCTACGGGTTATTGTATTTTGAAAAATTGGCAAAAGAGTGTGGCGATTTACCTATTGCTTTTAGAAACTCGGCTACTTATTCCGAAGAAAACAATTATTCGAGTTAATTATGACTGAATTAGTTCAAGAAAACACCAGAATTATCCATACTAGTTTAACTAGAGAACAAAAAGAAGCTATTGGATTACTCTCAATAGGAACCTTCCTTGAGTATTTTGACCTGATGCTATATGTTCATATGGCGGTTCTTCTAAATGAGCTATTTTTCCCAAAAGCTGATCCTCATACTGCTACTCTGCTGTCGGCTTTTGCCTTCTGTACTACTTTTGTTTTTCGACCAATTGGTGCTTTGCTATTTGGTTGGATAGGAGATAAAATAGGTCGCAAAGCTACGGTAGTTATCACAACTTTCATGATGGCATGTTCTTGTTTGGTGATGTTTAGTTTGCCTACTTATGCACAAATTGGTATTACTGCTTCGGTATTAATCACTATTTGTCGGATAGTGCAAGGTATGTCGTCCTTAGGAGAAGTCGTAGGGGCTGAATTATATTTAACGGAAATGACCAAACCACCACTGCAATATCCTGTTGTTGGTTTTATTGCAGTATTTGCTGATCTAGGAGCAGTATTTGCTTTAGGTGTTGCAACGCTTGTTACTTCATATAGATTTAAATGGCGATATGCTTTTTTGTTTGGTGCAGTGATTGCCATAGTGGGGGCTATGGCAAGGACGCGTCTTAGAGAAGCTCCAGAATTTGCTGATGCAACCAGAAGGCTGCTAAATAAACTTAAAACTTTTGGTCTAGAAAAAAAAGATATTACTAATCAAGAAATGTTAAATGAAAAAGTTAATATAAAAACTATATTAGCTTATTTATCAATTGAGTCTACTGGACCAATTTGTTTTTATTTGCTATATGTGCATTGTAGTGCTATACTTAGAACTATCCTAAATTATAATTCTCAGCAAATTATTGCTCATAACTTGATTATTGCAACAGCATATTTACTTATTGATATTGCATATACTTATTTAAGTTATAAGATATCTCCACTAAAAATTTCAAAGACACGATTAGTGATTTTTTCTAGTACTATTATATTCTTACCATATTTATTAACTAATATCCCATCTCCTTTTTATTTATTATTATTGCAATTCTTTATAGTGATATTTGGACCAAGAGTATTTCCAGCAACTCCAATATTTTATAAACAGTTTCCTGTATTTAAACGTTTTAGATGTGTCAGTATCTCATTTGCTGTGGTACGGGCGATAATGTTTATTGTTACTTCTTTTGGATTAGTTTATTTAATAGAGCATTTTGGTAATTGGGGTATAGTAATGTTATTCGTACCCTTCCTTGTGGCATACGGATTTGCCTTGCATCATTTTGCAATGTTGGAGAGATTACGCAATGTTTAATAATTTAATAAGTAATTTCTAGGTTATTTGTGTTATATTCTCTACATATAGAATTATAGCATAATTCATACAAATGGTTCTCCAATTTTATATAGCCAAATCATATATTCGATATCGTAGTATACTCTTCTGCTTTGAAGAATTGGCTCCGTAAAACTTCGGGGCATTTACGTACTCACGTAGGTTTACTACGCTCCGCTCGCTCACCCCTTGTTTTACGTTCCAATTCTTCAAATCATTTGAGTATATATAACCTGATAAGCCAAATTGAATATATAAGTTCCTATAATCTATTAGATTAGTCACAGGTTTACCTATCAAAGGAAATTCTATAAGTTTGATAACTGCTTTCTTTATTACTTCTACCACTCTCTTTGCAGTATTAGGATTATTTTTATCAATGAATTTTCTCAGTCGTGCCAAATCTGTAATTGCCGATTCCAACCATACTAATCTTTCCATTAAGGTCTTTCCTCTTCTTTATCGCTTCCCCATCTATCAAGCCACTCAGTTATTTTGTCATTTCCTAAAAACTTACCTTCTTTCATTTCTTGCCAACGCTGTATAGTCTCTTGTTTTAATTGTTCTTCATGTTCCTCTGATTCAACTTGATATATATAATTCGCTGAAAGCTGCATCTTATCCGCATAATATGCTAATTTAAATGCATCCTTCCTGTCAGTTTTACACAAATTCACCGATTTACTAAAAGAATTAAAACTATATGTATTGATCTTATGTATTTGTTGGTTATTATTATCCAGCTTTTGACAAATCTCAGCTTCGTATCCTCCAGTGGGTTCACATATTATTAGCTTAATCTCTTGTTCTTTTGCTAATTTAATCACCTCTTCATGACCAGCTGCATCATTGGCAAAACGGTGATATTTAGGTTTATCGCTTGTATTATATACACATATATCAAGCCATTGTTTACTTACATCTAGACCTATTATTTTACTCATGATATAATCTCCTTCGTCTTATTGTGCAAGGCTGCTACTTCCAGTACCTTCTGCAATTTGTTCAAAGCAAACTTTGTAAGAGGGTACTTATTCTATGCTCGATTATCTCAATCAAGTACCCCACAAGTCACCCTCTTACCATTACTTATATCATAATTTAAAGATATAAGTTCCCTACAATTTTTTTTGCTATTTTCTTATGAATATATCTATTTCATTTTTACTTTTAATAATGAGCTGATTTTTAGTAGCAGAAGGAGGGAAGAGATTGTTGTGATAATAATAAATGTAAAAAAGTTTTGCCATCCGAATTGTACGACAATATATCCTGAAAGAGCTGGAAAAATCGATCTTGAAAATCCCATCATAGAAGAGAAAAATGAATATTGTGTAGCACGAAATTTACCTTGGCAGATTGAAGCAATAAAAGCAATGTAGGCTGTCATGGTCATTCCACCAGTCACGCTTTCAAAACCTGTAGTAATGAAGAATAATGGTAAATTTTTGCCATAAATCTCTTGTAAAATAAATAAGGTATGTGCTATGGCATGAATTACCCCAAATATCAGTAAGCTATCCAAGATACTCTTCCTTCTCATCACTGAGCTGGCTATCAGTCCACCAATTATTGCAGATATTATGCCGAAAAATTTCCCTGCACTAGCTATTTCAAATTCGTTATAACCAATATGGATCAAGAAAGGATTAATCATCCTACGAATAAACTCATCTGGTAATCTATATAAAATTAAGAAAATTATTATTAAAAAGATTAAAGAAAAAGACCCTACAGGTCTCAGGATATTTTGAACAAAGTTTGAAATATTTACCTTATGATCTTGATGAATTTGAGGGACTAAGTCATGTTTTAACCGCAAAATACTCACAACTAAAATAGCAGAACAAACAAGTACAGAAATGGCAAAGATTTTATATATATTATTCCATCCCAAGTAGCTTGATAGATAGATAGCTCCGGAGCCTGAGATTAGCATACCGATGCGATAGCCAAAAATATAAATTCCAGAAGCTGCTCCTTGAAATTCTTTTGCAATAATTTCGGTTCTAAAAGCCCCCAGGACAGTATCTTTAGCTGAACTTAAAAATGATATTATTAAGCCTACTAACCCAAACAATATTAGACTATGGTGAGGATTCATGGTGCTTAAAAGAAAAATAGCAAATGCCAACAAAATTTGGATCAGACAAATCCAAGATAATCTATGACCAAGTAGTTTACTTAACCAACCTAACTGTACAGTATCAAAAATTGGAGCCCATAAAAAATTGATAGAATAAGGTATTAAGATAACAGCAAATATACCAATAGATTGTAGGTCGATATTTTCCTTGGCAAGCCAATAGTTTAAAGTATTATCTGTGATCATTAAGGTAAATCCGCTAGTTAGACCAAACAACCAAATAATGAACAATTTTGAAGGAGTTAACATAAGTATCTATTGGAAAAAAAACATAATACAATAATAACTTTTTTTATACAAGTTAGAACTCCATTAATAGATTTTCAACTTCAAATAGTTGTTATAACTTCTGATAAGACTATTGACATTAAAGAATTATTAGATTAAAATAACAGTTTATTTTGGAAAAAACTTACAACCATAAGGTGTGAGTTTTAAGTTGATAAAATTGAAAAAATATTATCATTACTATTTTTAATTTAAGCTGGCAGAAGTTTTAAAAGTTGATTTATCACTTTTAAAGTTTTTGTTAAATAATATCAAAGGACAAGTTTTATATGAAAGTTGTAAGTTCGCTAAAATCTTTAAAGAAAAGAGACAAAGATTGTCAGGTTGTGAAAAGGAAAGGGAAAATTCTTGTAATAAACAAGAAAGTTAAAAGGTTTAAAGCCAAACAAGGTTAGATGATAGTTTAGAAATTTTATAGTTGCTGATTAAATTTCTAAGATTTAATTTTAGATGGAGAATCTTATGCACAATACTAATTTGATAATCGCTGTAGCTGGTCTATTTTTAGTGTTTATTGTGTTTTTTGTTTATAAAAATAGCAGGAAAACGTCTGTTAGTATGCTTGTTAAGGACCTTAATAATGCAGAGGAATTTAACGAACCATTTAATAAAGCAAATAATAACAATAACACTAAGAAACTAACTCTAAAAGAGAGGGTTGAACTATCGTGGAGGTTTTTATATGAAGTTACAGAATTAATTGTTAATAAATTTTCTAAAGAGGATGTAAAGTTAGTAACTCAGCTTGGTCATACATTATTAGATAATGGGATGAAGTATGAACATGTAGTAGATCTTGGTATCAGGCAACAGGTTACATCAAGAGCTGCAAATATTGAACAACAAGCCCATTCTCAGTCTCAGAAATCTTTGGGTAAATGAGCATCGCTAATTAACGGTAATTTTGACAGGAAGATTAATCTAATAATACAAAATACTACTATCATGAGCGATGAGTTCAAAGGTTATTATAATATCCTGAGTAAGAAAACTAGTCATATTCACTTAAGAGTTGACTATACTAAAGAATATGTTGTGGGAGGTAGTGTCCATAATAGTAATATTAAGAATTTCTGGGGAACTTTAAAACGTGGTATTCTGGGTGTCTACCATCACGTATCATCACAATATTTATAAAAAACGCCGTAAAACCCATATGTCTTTAGCATATGGGATGTAAGGCGTTACTCAACCTTGAGTTTCAATATATCGTCTAATTGTATCAAAATTAGCTTCGCCAATCGAGCAAACAAAATAACCATCAGACCAAAAAGTATTTTCTTTCCAGAATTGTTGTCTTAAATATTCATAGTGTAACTTCCATATTCTGTATGTAGATATTGATTTCAACCGATTAACAATAGAGCTAATAGCAAATTGAGGAGTAATGTTTAATAACATGTGAATATGGTCTTGGTCAGTTTCTATGATGTCGATTGAGAAAGAAGAGTTTTTAGATACTTCAAAAATAATTTGTTTAATATTATCTGAAATCGTTTTGGACAAAAGTTTTTTTCTATATTTACAAACAAATATTAAATGTATTTTTATGTTGTATTTATATCTGTTTTTTTGAAATATATCTTGACATCATATTACCATCATTTTACCATACATTATGATAGTATAAATTTAATGATAATGCAAACTAATTTCGCTTACAAATATCGAATATATCCGACTAAGGAGCAAGAGCAATTACTCTCTAAGCATTTTGGTTGCAAGCGTTTTGTATGGAATTATTTTTTAAACGAAAGAAAGGAACACTATTTAAAAAATAAAGAAGAAATAGAAGCAAAAAGGATAAAAGGTAACTTAAATTATTATGATAATGCAAAACAACTAACCTTGCTAAAACGAGAGAAGGAGTGGTTAAAAGAATGTAATTCTCAAAGTTTACAAGCAACCTTAAAGCATCTTGATAGTGCTTATATAATGTTTTTCAGGAAAACTCATGGTTTCCCTAGTTTTAAAAACAAAGATACCAAGCAATCTTTTACAATTCCACAACATTTTAAATTGGAGAATCGCAAAATACACTTTCCTAAATTTAATGAGGGAATAAAAGTTAAAGAACATAGAAAATTACAAGGAAAATTTGTAGTAGCAACATTATCTAAAAGCACTACAAATAAGTATTACATTTCTATCGTTGTTGAGAAAGAAATACAAACATCTTCATTAACAGAGAAATCAATAGGTATCGATTTAGGAATAAAAGACCTAATAATTTGTTCTGATGGTAAGAAGTATAATAATATCAGAGCATTATCTAATTTCGAAGGAAAGTTAAGATATAAGCAAAAACAATTATCAAAAAAAATAAAAGGAAGTAACAACAGAAAAAAAGCTAAGCATAAAGTGGCTATTGTTCACGAAAAAATTAAAAATACTAGAAGCGATTATATTCATAAAATGACTAAAGCAATTATCAACGAAAACCAAGTAATAATTGCAGAAAATCTACATGTTAAGGGTATGATGCGAAACCATAAGTTAGCTAAAGCAATTAGTGATGTTGCTTGGCATGAGATACACAGACAACTTGAATATAAAAGTAGGTGGAATGGTAAAACTTATCATAAAATAGATAGGTTCTTTCCTTCTAGCAAAATGTGCAGTTCTTGTAATGTTGTTAATGATCAACTAACATTAAATGATAGAACTTGGAATTGCCCAAATTGTGAGACTCAATTAGATCGGGATTTGAACGCATCAATAAACATACTAAATCAAGGTCTAAACAATTTACAGGCGGTAGGAACTACCGTCTAAAGCTTGGGGAGCTGCCCGTTCTAATAAGGAGCGTTGAACCAAGAAGCCAAATGGTCTTTAGCCGTTTGGTAGTTCACCAACCTTCTTACAACCCCAACCTTTTTATACTGGACAAGGTGTAGCAATTTTAAAGGCTAAATACAATCTGACAGGTAGTGAAAAACTATATTATTGCCAAGTATTAAAAGGAAATGCTTTTCGTTATACAGCATGTGGAAGGGAAGCAAATAGGACTTTAAAAGATTTGTTAATACCAACCATTGAGGATATTCCTATATGGGTTAATAGTTTTGATATTTACAAATTTGATAGTGCTTTACAGTTATCTTCAGAAAAGACACCTGTAAAATTGGATGCTAGGAGACTGTAAGAACCCCAATTTCGGATTAACTTCGTTAATCCAAAATTGGAATAATAATGTAAACAATCAGGCTAGAAGCGATTCGTCGCCTGATTGTTAAAATAATAAAAATGGCTAATAACCTTATTTTTCAGATTAAAAATAAGGTTATTAGATAAAAATTAGGTTAAAATGCATTCGTAGAACCGCTTCAAGAATGCATTTTTCCTTATTGCTTTACCTGTTTTTGGATTAGAATTTTTAAATTCTAATCCAAAACTGAGGTTAGGAAATAACTAAAGTAATCATGTTTATTCGCGACCAAAAAGTAAGGGATGATTGCGAAATTATTTAATTACGCTACAGTCAAGTCTAACGAACCTAAGACCAAGATCAAGCCAACATAATTGTTATTTTTAAATCTAATAAGGCAGTTTTGTGGATCTGAAATTTTTAATGTTACTACC
Organism: Rickettsia endosymbiont of Pseudomimeciton antennatum; assembly: GCA_020881195.1. Taxonomy (GTDB): domain Bacteria; phylum Pseudomonadota; class Alphaproteobacteria; order Rickettsiales; family Rickettsiaceae; genus Tisiphia. The sequence continues at coordinate 17,599 of JAJIYL010000007.1, forward strand.
TGCCAAATCAACATCATATAAGTACAGAGAATAGCTATATAATTAAGGCGATGGGTTGATATAATATTAGCGGTTATGAATAATATTATGAAAATGGTGTAATAAACATATAAATATAGTTTATAATTTTTCTTTTCTAAAAATAATGGCATTGATTTGAGATTAATTTTTTTATCATCTTCTATATCCATAAAACCATAAATAGTATCATAACCGATAGTCCAAAAACAGCAAGCAATGTACATAATAATAGCTTCTATTGATATTTTATCAATTACCGCACTATTACCAATCAAGACTGCATTAAATGTTAGTCCTAGAAATACTTGCGGAAAGAAAGTAATTCTCTTCATTAGTGGATATAAAACTATCATGATAGAACTCAACAACCCTAAATAAATTGCAGTTTTATTTAATGACAGTAAAATGCTCAAGGAAATAATTGATAATATAGTTAACAAAATTATTGCATCACTTACTTTCAATGATCCATTAGCCAAAGGTCGATTTTTTGTTCGTAAAACATGTTTATCAAAATCTTTGTCAAAAATATCGTTAAGAACGCTACCAGCTCCCCTGGTAACAATACTTCCGATGAAGAATAACAATAATAATTTCAGCAAACTATATATTGCAATATTGGTAAGCAATGCCCCAAAACATGCTGAGAAAAATACCAGCAGATAACCAGTAGGATTTTGCAGCCTCATTAAACTAAGACTTAGGAAAAATTTATTTGGCATTACTATTAATTATGATATATCTTGGTTTGATTTAAATATAATAATCTTATTATGACAGAATTTCCAAAAGATTATAGCTTTAGTGAAAGCGAAAGAAAATGGCAAAAATTTTGGCAAGAACAAAAAATTTATCTTTGGGATAAAAATGAAACAAGAGAAAATAGTTTTGTCGTAGATACTCCACCGCCAACAGTCTCAGGACAAATGCATATAGGGCATGTTTATAGTTATACTCAGGCTGACTTCATTATCCGTTTCAAACGGATGTTAGGTAAAAATATTTTTTATCCAATCGGTTTTGATGATAATGGTTTGCCTACCGAACGTTTAGTTGAAAAACAAAAACAGATAAAAGCAACCAGTATGCCAAGAGAGCAATTTATTGAAATATGTAAAGAAGTCGTTATTTCTGAGGAAGAAAAATTTCGCTCATTATTTAATCAAATGGCTTTATCGGTTGATTGGACTTTGGAGTATCAAACAATTAATCCATTATCACGAAAAATATCACAAATGTCATTTTTAGACTTGGTCGATAAAGGGGAAGTTTACCGCAATAATCAACCAATATTGTGGGATCCAGTTGATCAAACGGCTTTGGCTCAGGCTGACATTGAAGACCAAGAAAAAACCTCAATGATGAATGATATAATTTTTCAAACCGATAAGGGAGAAAAAATTATTATTGCTACCACTAGACCAGAATTGTTACCAGCTTGTATTGCGGTATTTTATAATCCAAATGATGATAGATACAAACATTTGAAAGGCCAATTTGCTATAACACCACTGTTTGATATTAGAGTTCCTATTCTAGCAGATGATTTAGTTAAAATAGATAAAGGAACTGGGCTTGTTATGTGCTGTACTTTTGGCGATACAACCGACATAATTTGGTGGAAAACTTATAATTTACCTATGAAAATTATTATAAATAAAAAAGGTATAATAGATTTCCCAGCTGAATTATCAAATTTATCCTCTGATAATCAGATAAATGGCTTAAAAATAAAAGACGCTAGAAGTAAAATTATAGAAATCTTAAAAGACAAAAATTTATTAGTTAAACAAGTAGAAATTACTCAAACAGTAAAATGTGCTGAACGCTCAGGTGCCCCATTAGAGATACTTACAACACCCCAATGGTTTGTTCGCACGATAAAACATAAAGATATTTTAATGCAACGAGCGAATGAGATTAATTGGTATCCCCAAAATATGAAGATTAGGCTTGAGAACTGGATAAATAGCCTATCGTGGGATTGGTGCATAAGTCGTCAACGCTATTTTGGTGTACCATTTCCTGTTTGGTATTCTAAACGAATTGGAGAAGTAGGCAAAGCTATATTTCCAGATGTAACACAACTGCCAGTAGACCCCACCCAAGACCTACCAATTGGCTATTCGCGAGAAGAAATAGAGCCAGATTATGATGTTATGGATACTTGGGCTACCAGTGCAGTCTCACCGCAATTAAGTAGTCACGGTATATCTGAAAAGTTTAACGTAGATGCTAAGCGTCACCATAAATTATTCCCAGCTGACTTACACCCGCAAGCTCATGAAATTATTAGGACATGGGCTTTTTACACAATACTTAAAGCCCAATTGCATGAAAATACCCTACCTTGGAAAAACATTATGATTAGTGGATGGTGCCTTGCATTCGATCGTAGCAAAATGTCAAAATCTAAAGGAAATGTTATTGTACCACAAAAATTGCTTGAGCAATATGGTGCTGACGTAATGCGTTATTGGACTTCTAAATCTAGGCTTGGGGCAGACACTGTTTATTCTGAAGACGTAATGAAAAATGGTAAGAGACTTGTTAATAAATTATGGAATGCTTGTAAGTTTGCAGCTATTCACTTTGATAAATTAGACCCACTAGATAAAAACACCCAAATTTCTGATATAGAAAACAAGATTTGTCACAAGTTTGACCAATGGTTAATAGTGAAGCTATTTGAGTTAGTAAACAAAGTTGAATCAGATCTGCAAAACTATGAATATACCAACGCTATAGATATGATAGAGAAGTTTTTTTGGTCAATATTTTGTGATAATTACCTTGAAATCACTAAAACCCGAGCTTATAACATGGATGCCTCAGATAATAAAGGGCAGTATAGTGCTATAATCACTCTATACCATTCAATAAAAATTTTACTCAAATTATTAGCTCCTTTCTTGCCACATATAACAGAAGAAATTTGGCAAATTTTATATAGTACAAAATCTATACATACACGGGGTAATTGGTTTAAAGTCAAAAATTTATCTTTCTCAGTAGATCAAATCCAGCCTGATAGACTTATTAAAATACTAGACTTGGTTAGAAAAGCTAAAGCAGAAAAGAATTTGTCAATCAAAGTTAATATTAAGGTACTAGAAATTATAGGAGAAAAACTTCCTAATGACTTAACAATAGACCTTAAAAACGTTACATCTGCTGATAAAATAGAATTTGTTGAGGAATTTTCCTCGATAAATCAAGTTTTAAAGAATGATGATGTCGTAGTTAATGTAATGTACTGACTGCAATAAATAAATGATCAATGAACAAAGTAATAAAAATAGGTACAAGAAGAAGTCCTTTGGCTTTACTGCAAACAAATTTAGTAATTGACCAAATTAAAATTCATTATCCACAGATAAATTATGAAATAGTCCCAATAGTTACATCTGGTGATTTAATTAAGGATAAAAATCTGTATGATATAGGTGGCAAGGCTTTATTCTTAAAAGAGATAGAAACTGCTCTTATTAATGAAGAAATTGACTTAGCTGTACATTCCTTAAAAGACGTACCTTGTAAATTACCATCAGAATTGATGATATGTGCTGTACTTGAGAGAGAAGATGCACGGGACGTATTTGTATGCTTGGACTATAAATCAATAGAAGAACTGCCTCTTGCCAGCAGAGTCGGCACATCTTCAGTACGTAGAAAAGTCCTAATACAAAGAAAAAGACCAGATTTGCAAATTGTTACTTTTAGAGGAAATGTTAATTCAAGAATAAAAAAATTAATGCAAGGTGATGTTGACGCAACCATTCTAGCTTATAGTGGCTTGAAAAGATTGGGGCTATTTGATCCACAATATTGTCACTTAATGGATATAAAGGAAATGTTGCCATCTGTAGGGCAGGGGGTTATAGCGATAGAGGTAAGAAAAAATGATAATAAAATGCAGGAGATATGTAATAAAATTAACCATCTTGAAACATGGGAACTAATGCAAGCTGGAAGAGCATTTTTAGAATATTTAGATGCGGATTGTAGAACCCCTATAGCTGCTTATTCAACATATATCTACTTAAATGATTTGAAGAATGGGAGCGATAAGCTTATTTACACAGAGTTTATGCTTGCTAATTTTGACGGTAGCAAAATAGTTTTTCATAGTGAGATTGCTGATCCAAAAGATGGTAAGAATTCTGGCATAAAAGCTGCCAAAACTATGATATCTTGAGTCTGACTGGCGTCATTGCGAGCGAACGTAAGTGAGCGTGGCAATCCATGAAACTTGTTATATGGATTGCTTCTTGGCTTAAGCCTCCTCGCAATGACGGTTTGTACTTTTCTGCAATTTTTAAATTGCTACTAGGTTTATGTGTAAGGTAAGTTAAGAATTGAATGGCATTTTTTTCCATTATTATTCCATTTTATCTATTTTAGTTCTTAGTGGTAACCTATTTGTGTATTATAATACTCCTTAAATAAAAATATCTTACTAATTATGGTGCAATTTGTTACCTTATCAGGTCTTTCAGAATATGAAGATACGGTAAAATTAATGGAAGATAAGGTGGCAAGTTTAATCAACAAATCATCAAGAGAGGTTGTTTATTTAGTTGAGTATAAGGATGTTTATACTGCAGGTACTAGTTTTAAGGCAAATGAATTGCTATATCCTAGAGATATACCAGTAATTTATACTAATAGGGGAGGAAAGTTTACCTACCATGGTAGCGGACAAAGAGTGATATATCCTATTCTTGATTTAGCATCAGAATGGGGACAAAAGGATTTAAAACTATATATTAAATTATTGGAGGAATGGATTATAAATAGCCTGTTATATTTTGGGATCAAAGCTTTTACTATAAGTGGTATGGTGGGGATATGGGTAAAAGAAAATGGTGTGCCGGCAAAAATTGCCTCAATAGGCGTTAGAGTTAGAAAATGGGTTACCTATCATGGCATCGCTGTAAATATTTCAACAAACCTTGATATGTTCTCCGGAATTATCGCTTGTGGGTTAAGGGATATGCCTGTAACCTCGTTAAAGAACCTTGGTGTTGATATAACATTAGAGCAATTTGATGAAGTTATTAAGGATAAATTCTTTGAAATTCTAGATAGAAAATGAAAATATTAAGTGTACTATTATGAGTTCAATTTATCATATACTTGATAAGGTTCCTGCTATCTATCCTGAAGACATGCAGATAGAATATGAGCAATTAGCTCAGCAATTAATCAAATCAGGTAAACTTAGAATAGATACCGATAATAGTTGTAATTTTGCAAGATTCTCTGATCCAAAATTCAATATTAGTTTGATGGTAAGTAAGGAAGAAATAACAGACCCAAATTTAATTGAACAAACTAATCAGTTATTTAGATCTTTATATAAATCTTCTATATCTGATAAAAAATTGGCATCAATTTATACAGATTTGAAAAAACAAATCCAAAAGTTACAGCCAGTTAACCAATTAGTTACTGAAAGATTAACAAGGCTTTTTGTTCAGTCAGCACATCCTATAGTTATTAGGTGGTTATTGCATGATAAGGTTCAAGTATTTATTACTTATTCCCATAATATTGGTGATATGATGGATATAGTTGATTGGCAACGTTCTGGTTCCAATAGTGGTATGCAAAGTACTGACGGCAAGAATGTTGCAGTCTTTGTGTCTTGTGGTGGTAATCCATTTGCTGAAAATGATGAAAATCATCCAACTTATGGTGATGGATGGGCAGCAGTTGCTAGGTTGCAAATTATAGCTGGGCAAGAACTCGGGCATTTTGCTGATATTAAAAGAGATGCGAGTGGTCGTCAAATAAGTCGTCATTCAGCAAATTTCTCTGGAACAAAAGCAACCCCTCACGTAAAACAGGCGAGGCAGGATGATATTATTAATTGTAATAAATTATTAGCCAATCTTCTTTCTATGGGGATGAGGCAAATGATTACTTACGAAGAAAAGGTAGAGTTTTATAATAAGAATAAGGTACATGGCATAAGGGTTTATTGGGCAAAATTACTTGGATTGATTTATAAACGGAAATTTTTATTTTCTGTTAATAGGAGAAAATTACTTTTTATTAAGAGATTCGCAAAAGAACAATATATGGGGCTGATGATTAGAGCTATGATTGAAGATATGAAATTTAATCTAGCACCAGTCGCAGATGTTTATAAAAATAGTAACCCTGAAGTCGAAGAAACAATCGCCTGTATAGAAGCTCTAGCCAGAGTACCACAACAAGTAATGAAATGGGGATATTTAACAACTATGGAAACAATGAAAGGATTATATAAAATATATTACTATGAAGTGATACCATCTTTAATTTCTAATTATGTATCAATGACTAAACAAAGCTACAAACGTGATATGTCAAAGCCACGATCTATAGCTAATTTTTTTCATAAAATAAACATATTTAGAGAAAAAAGGTTAGTATTTAAACAAGTCAGAGAAATATAATGGTGAGTGTTCACGGAAAAAAAGTTAAAGTACAAAACGTCATTGCGAGGAGCTACTTTAGTAGCGACGAAGCAATCCAGGAAAGTGGGTAGAAATGGATTGCTTCGTCGGCTTATGCCTCCTCGCAATGACGTTTGGGTTGCATATATGTCATTGCGAGCGAACATACGTGAGCGTGGCAATCCATGAAGGTTGTCATATAGACTGCTTTGTCGGTAGCAAAGCTGCTCCTTGCAATGACGGTGGTATAACTAATTGAATTAGCTTATTAAGCTAGCAGATCATTTAATACATTATCACTATTTTCACTCCAAGTAGCTAATATTCCTAGGGCATCCTTGTCACTAGAATTGTGCCATAATATATCCCATTGTTTTTTGAGCGTGCTATTATTTAAAATATCTCCCGTATAATGAATATTAAAAGTCAACATAGCTGATATAGTATCATCATCTAATAAGCCTAGATTTGAGTTATCTGCTTTTATAATTGGATAACCAAATTTCTCAAGTAGTTTCTGTACTTCTTCAATCTTATTTTTATCCTGTTTTGTTTTATCATTATAAGATATTATAACTTTAGGGTTTTCTTTTCTTGAAATAAAAGAATAAAAACCAAGAGATGCTTTAGCAAACCTATCCCAAGGGAAATATATACCAGGATCTATTTTTCTACCTGGTGTCCAATCACTGTGACCTATTATTAATTTTGGGTTTATTCCATATTTAGATACTAATGTTTTAACTAGTCCAATACTGGCATCTATTTGTTGATCAGTAAAAGGTTCTGTGCCAGAAGCAACGTGTTCAATACCAATGGACCAACTATTCATATCATTATCAAGTATTGAACTCACAATATGAGGATTAAGCATACTATTTTCTTTTAAATTATTGGCTTTATCGCCTGATCCATAGAATCCACAGAACCTTGAGTTTATAAGTCCTGGATCAACTGGATCAAGGTCACTATCTGGTTCTAATTTTCCTTTGCCAGCATGCCAAGCTCTATACTGATCTGGTACAAATCGATAAATGGTACCATCAGTATTTATCACATAATGTGCTGAAACATTTGATGTATTCCTGGTAAATACATCGATAGTTTCAGCAAAATTACACTCTGTATAATGCATCACTATCCATTTAGCAGCACCATTATTCTTTCTCAAGTTATAATTATTACATTTCCCTGCCTCAGGCTCAGCTTGAGGATCAGGTGGAATCTCATAATTTGTACGTAAATAAGTAGTATTAATATTGTTATCACTCATGTTAATATTCCTATGTTAAATAGATTCAGAAGAGTTATAGTTTGACATATCCCTTCATTGTAATCTATTATATATGTCCTGTCTATTACTACCAATTAAAATTTTATCAATTAAAACCCCCGTATTCTTGCTAGTGATTTGTTAGACCGTTCTTTTATAAAATTCAAAAATTGACTAACTGAATCAACTATGTCATCATTTTTACAATGAGGAAAACTCAATAATTCATTAAGTAGCGTAGTATTAAAAGCCGATTGTTTCGGCAAAGTTACAGCTGAAGATTGGAATAAAGCTAAAACTGAAGAAAATCTAGTGACTTTATCAAGTTTAGGCTTTATGGCAACTATATTAACAACCCCGTCTAATCTTAGATCTTGTATAACTTGCTGACCACTGGCTTTATCTTCAATTAATATGTATCTAGGGCAATATTTCTTGGCTAATTTCTCTACTTGCCTCTTTAACTCCGGATAAGTAACTTTTTGCCTGAACATGCCGACAAGATAATATTTCTTATCTAAAATGCCCCAAGAGGTACAAACACTATAATCAGCATTTTCTGAAATTTTAATAGCAGTATCCCAACTTTGCACAAAATAATCAAATTTTTTCGGCAAGCTCTCATAAAAACTAATATCCTCAATATTTAATAATATACAATTATTAGATATTGGTTCTTGCAAATATTGAGCAGCATAATTATGTATGCCTATTTCTTGTTCTAATTTTATAAGATAATCAGGATTATCTCGAAAACTATGCAAGATACTTCCTATAACATATTGATATTTATAGTTATTAATTGAAAATACTTGATCTCGTTTTGCCATAGCTGGAATTTTCAAATGATGCCAACAATTGGAGTTTGCCAACAAATGCCCGCTTAAATCTTCTTCATGTAATCTTTGCATAACTAATACTATTGCTCCTGTATTCTTATTATTAAGTCTAGTGACAAAAGTTTGTTCAAACCATTCAACTACCCGTTTTCGCATTTTGGGTGAATTGATTTGAGTAGGGTTATGTGGATCATCAATAATAAGTATATCACCACCTTCGCCTGTTGCCGAACCACCAACTGACGTAGCAAACCTAAAGCCATTATTATTTGTCAGAAATTTACTTTTCTGATTATGTTTTTTACTCAAAACAGTCTTAGGAAAAACTTGCTGATACCAGTTGGAAGTAAGTATCAAGCGACAATCTAAAGAATGTTTTACACTTAATACTTGAGAATAGCTGGCAGACATAATCCTTTTTGCTGGATCATGTCCTAATATCCAGGCTGGCCATGCTACACCAATACACACCGATTTTAGAGACCTAGGTGGCATATTGATGATCAACCTCTTAATATCCCCATTCTGTACTGCTTGCAAATATTCAGCAATTAGCTCAATATGCCAATTAGCTTGATATTCTACTCCAGGGTTAATGGTATTAAATACTTTATTGATGAAACTATTAAAATCTTGTCTCAATATTGCATGTAATAACTTCTTTGGATAAGTCATTGATATTTACTCAAAAATTCATCTATGATTTCTTTATCCTCTTCTTTCATTATAGTATTTTCATTTAAATATTCATCTTTGCTAAGTTTATTTAGCTGGATAATTAAATTGACTAATTTATTAAGCGTTTCAGTAATATTTTTTTTAATTATTATCTCCCCCTTGGATTTTTTTGATTCTAGCTCATCTAGTTCAACTTCGAGAAGAAAAACAATCTTAGCGATAAAACTATATAATGTAGTAATTGTCGTGCTAACTGTATCTTTGGTCATAATCTATCTCCACCATCTATTGGTTTAAGACCGACAAGAGCTCTTTTCTCGTTCAAAGTCATAAAACTAGCATTTGAGATTTTAGCCCATAAATTCTCACGTTTTTCAGTCAATGCTGAAATACTATCACGATCAAAATCGATAATAATTTCTTCTTGATACCAGTGTGATAACCAGTTACCTAAAGCATCTGATAATTTATCAAGCAACGGAATTAACGTCTCTTCCCATAGAGCTAGTCTAGCTTCTTGCATATTACTATAAGTATTATCACCATTAATACCTAACAATTGAGGGGGAATACCAAAAGCTAAAGCTATTTCCCTAGCTGCAGAATTTTTTGCCTCAATAAAATCCATATCCTTTGGATTAATACTCATTTCTTGCCAATCAAGCCCACCTTCCAAAAGAAGAGGCTTACCAGAATTATTACTACTGGTAAATTTTTCGGTAAGCTGCTCATGTAACCTATCAAACTGTTCATCACTAAGATAACCATTCGTTTCTTTGACGATCAATGCTCCACTTGGACGAGCCCCATTCCTCAGTAAAGAACTATTCCAACTAGTAGCTTGCAAATGCAAATCAATTGACAAGGAAGCCGCATCAAGGCAAGATAGCCCATAATAATAGCTAGTAGGATGATAATTTTTTAAATGTAACACCTTACTCATTCGATCAATTGGCGAAATAGGATAAATTTTTTCTCCACTGCTACTTATATATCTGTACGCTACTGGAGAATTCCTCTCTAGCACTAATTCAGTTGAATTGGCAGGTAATAAGTAAATTTCTCGAGGGCGATTATTTATTAATGTTGCTAAAATATAAGCATTACCATATAACAGCTTACTTGCTATCACTTCGCCAAAGAAATCTGCCCCTGCTTTTTCTGGATTAGGTCTTTTCAGTAAATTATAAACAGGATGATTTGGCATTTTCTCCAAAGAACCCCGGTTATTTTTACTAACTATCCAGGGTACATGACTTGCTGATTGGGCTATTAAATTCACACATCGATAAACTATAACATTTCTACGATACGCCTCTATTCCAACTTTTACATCCCTAAATTCTGAATTTCCTAAATTAGTAAAATCAATGAATGTATGTGATTTACAATTCTTGGCTTTAAAGACTTTTTTAAGATATTTTGTTATCATACTCACCTAAAATAAATAAATTTCTTGTAATTATTTACTTATACATTATTTTATAGCTGCACTAAGTGTTGCCGCATAAATAATTGTCAAATATTTAAATTTTTTTCAAATATTATTTGAATAATGACAAAATACACATATTAATAGTGAAATTACTTGTCATTTTGTTTCCATTCTATTAAAGTATAGCATGTACTATCCTAATAAGTTATGGTGGTATTAACGATAACAATTTTATCAAGGCAATTATTATATGCTCAACGTTCTTAAATATTTAAAATATTCGTTTACAACTATTTTTTTGATAGTACCAATGCTTGCTTGTGCCAACATAGAACCAAAATATGAGGTAAGAAATATTACTCCACCAAATTTAGAAGAAGCTCATCTTGGAGAGAAGATATTGTGCTATCGTCCTATGAGACATGGGGCACCTAATATGAGTGTTGAACGTCAGGGCAATAAAATTATAGCTAATAATTATGGTCACGGAGGTAGTGGTTGGACATTAGGACCAGGATCAGCACACTATGTTAATCGGTTGCTTGAACAATCAACATATTCTTCCGATCTTAAAAAATCAACTCCTATAACAATCATTGGTGCTGGAGTTTTAGGATTATACACTGCTTATGATTTAGTAGAAAATGGTTATACAAATATAACAATCATTGCCGATCGTTATGATAATTTAACTTCACACAATGCTGGTGGATTGCTTGCACCGGTCTCTATGGACAATAATCATAAAATGGATAAAATCATTAATGATATAGGTATTGATGCTTATAAATTCTATGAGCAAATAGCAAAAAATGCTAATCCAAACATTAAGAAAGGTGCAGAGATTACTCCATCTTATTTTGAAAATCGTACTGCATCAGATTTAGAACCATATGTTGTTGGCAAAGTTATGAAGCCAGCAAAAGACGTTATTCTTGATTTTGGTAACGGAACTACTCGCAAAATGGTTGCTTATGATGACGGTATCTTCATGGATACTGCTACTTTGATGACAGAATTAACAAATTACTTAAAGCCTAAAGTAAAATTTGTAAAAAAGAAAATTACGACATTTTCTGAAATTGATACTAAATATATCATTAATTGTACTGGTCTTGGGGCTAAAGAACTTAATAAAGATAATGCTCTAGTTTCGGTGCAAGGACATTTAATTATGCTGAAAAACCAAAAACCACAAGATTTACAGTATATGATTTTAATATATTTACCGCATGGCAAAACTGAGTCTGGACAAGATGTAGAACGAGCTTTTTATGTATTTCCTAAAAAATTAGCTGGTAGTGGTCCTAACGATATTGGGGTAATTGGTGGTACATTTATTGAAGGTGCAACACCAGATACACCAAATACTAAAGAATTTGGTATTATGATAAAAGATGCCAAAGAGTTTTATGGTATAAAATAACGCTATAGGTAATCTGGTGTCATTGTGAGGAGGTGTAAACCGACGAAGCAATCCAAAAAATAACCAGGAATGAATTGCTTCGTTGGCTTACGCCTCCTCGCAATGACAGGTGCTGCAAACTTTAATGCAAGGTGCATTGATGTTAAAGAATTTAAACAATGAGTTATATTAAATGTCTGCTCAAATATTAGAGTTATTAATTTTTGCTGGAGTTGCTTTTTTTATTATAAATAGGCTAATTGCTACGCTTGGCTCTACGTCAGAGGAAGATCCAGCTAAAGGTAAATCTTCCTTTTTCGGTGAAACAGGAATCAGAGACGTTACTTATACAGCAAAAGCTGCTACTGGTGGTATTTTTAAGAAAAATTTACCTCAGAGTACGGTGAAACCAGCCCCTATCAATCCTATGCAATTTGATGGGTTAATAGTCGACGAAAATTCTGTGGATATAATAGCTGGGATTGCAGCTATATCTGCTAAACTTTCATCATTTCAAGCAAGGAAGTTTTTACATAGTGCAAAAGCAGCCTTTGAGCTAATCATTGAAGCTTCTAATGATGACGATATTGAAGATATACTGACATTGGTGGATAAAAGATATATCAAGGAATTTCATATTTTTTCTGAAACCTATGGAGAATTTGTCCATGGTAGCGTATTAGATGCTAAAATTTCTGAAGCTTATACATTTGCTAATAATATTTTTATAAAAGTATTATTCACTGGCGAAAATATAACTAGTAAGATAAAAAACATGCAAGAAGAATGGACGTTCTCTAGAAGCCTTATCTCTAAAAATACAGATTGGTTTTTAACTAATGTTAATCGCTTAGAAGACGAAGAATAGGATGATCTCTACGTGGTCTCGCTAATGTTAATGGTAAGCGTTCACGGAAAAAAAGTTAAAGTACAAGCCGTCATTGCGAGGAGGCGTAGCCGACGAAGCAATCCATTCCTAGTCATTTTGGATTGCCGCGTCGCCGCAAAGCGGCTCTGAGCCATGACGCTTGGCGAGTAGATTTTTTATTCATTATAAGAAAATAGCAAAAAAAACCGTGAACTTCACTATTAATGTATCTCTTGCAAATATCTTCATAAAATGTATAATCACCTTAGCTTAAAAGTATAATAAGTAAAATTCACACGTAAGAGCATAATTGTTAGTCCAATTTCTTTGGTATCAATTCTTGCGGAGGAGTACCTACTAATATTTAGAGGTGCATAACTAACATTTCAAGGAGATTTAATAATGTCTAAACTAAAAGCTGTTAATGTCAGAGAGTTACTTGATGCCGGAGTGCATTTTGGTCATAAAACCTCACGTTGGAATCCCAAAATGGCACCTTACATTTATGGTGTCAGAGATGATATTCACGTAATTGACTTACAGCAAACTGCTGCCCTAATGCAAATGGCTCTCAATGTAATCTATGAAACCGTTAAAAAAAATGGTAAAATACTATTTGTCAGTACTAAAGTTCAAGCTAGTGATATAATCGCTGAATATACAGAAAAATGTGGGCAATATTACGTTAATCACAGATGGCTTGGGGGTATGTTAACCAACTGGGGAACAATTTCTGCTTCAATAAAAACGTTGGATAACCTTGAGAAAATTCTAGAAAATGAAGAGGAATATTCCGTTTATACCAAAAAAGAAATACTGGAAATGACCCGTAAGAAGGATAAACTACTTAAATCCTTAGGTGGTATTAGACATATTGGAACAAAACCAAACTTGTTGGTGGTAATTGATACTAATAAAGAACATTTAGCAATTCAAGAAGCAGTGAAGTTGGGCATCCCGATAATTGCTATTGTTGATACTAATTCTAATCCAGACAATATAGATTACCCCGTTCCTGGTAATGATGATGCAATAAGATCTATTAGACTTTATTGTAGCTTGTTTGCCGATGCTGTACTGGCTGGTATAGAAGAAGCTTTAGCTGTATCTGGTGTTGATTTAGCCAGCATAGCTACTCATGAAGAAAAAAACACCAATATAAAAACTATTACTAAATTAAAACCAACTAAGAAATTTTCTAAAACTTCTGAGCTAAACGACCAAGAGGCAGCAGAATCAGAGTTTGAAACAGCTTTGGAGATTGCAGAAGTGGTTACAACAACAAAATAACTAGATATATATACTCAAAAATGGATTGCTTCGTCGGCTCATGCCTCCTCGCTAATAGACGGTTTTTAGCTTATAACGTCATGTCTATTAGCGAGACCACGCAAGTAGGTCGAAGCAATTCATATGACAAGCTTCATGGATTGCCACGCTCACATACGTTCGCTCGCTAATAGACGTATGTACACCTACAATCTTCCTCGCTAATAGACACTTTTTAAAACAACTTATAACCTTAATAAGGAGAATAATATGATAAATGCTGGACTTGTAAAACAATTAAGAGAGAAAACTGGGGCAGGAATGATGGACTGCAAGAAGGCTCTACTTGAAACAAAAGGAGACTTTGAAACAGCTATTGATTGGTTAAGAAAAAAAGGATTATCAGCTGCCGCAAAAAAATCAGATAGAGTGGCTACTGAAGGGCTGACAGCGATAAATATTAAAGATAATGTGGGAGCTATTATAGAAGTAAATTCGGAAACAGACTTTGTTGCAAGAAACGATAAGTTTCAACAATTAGTTAGAAATATTGCTATACTTGCTTTACAACAAAATGATTTAGCATCCCTAAAATTAGCAAAAACATCAACAGGCAGATCAGTTGATGAAGAAATATTAGACAATATTGCAACAATTGGTGAAAATTTAAATCTACGTCGCATGGATGTCTTACGGGTCTCAGAGGGTGTAGTGGCATCTTATGTACATAATACTGTTGTTGAGGGGATGGGAAAGATTTCTGTCCTTATTGGTCTACAATCAACTAGCAAAGATAAAGATAAGCTTCTAGAATTAGGACAAAAAATCGCCACCCATATAGCAGCCAATAATCCTTATAGTCTAGATGTATCGAGTTTGGATCAGACTTTAGTTGAACGTGAAAAAGATATATTCTTTGAACAATCAAAAGCTTCTGGTAAGCCTGACAATATCATTGAAAAAATGGTTGAAGGCAGAATACGTAAGTTTCTAGCAGAAGTTGTTTTGCTTGAACAAAACTTTTTATTTGATGATAAATTAACAATTTCTCAAGTTATTGATAATACAGCAAAAGAATTAGGAACTTCGATTAAAATTACTCAGTTTATAAGATATGAACTAGGTGAAGGCATAAAGCAAGAAGATAAAAATTTTGCAGACGAAGTGGCAGCTGTCATACAAAACTAAGCAGGAGAGGAGGGACCCTCCTGCCTTATACATACGTCATTGCGAGGAGCGACGATAGTGGCGACGAAGCAATCCAAAAATAATGGATTGCCACGACCTACTTGCGTGATCTCGCAATGACGTTAGGAAAATTAGTAAAATCATTACCTCATTCACCAAATAGACAATGATCTATATCACCAATAGCCTTGACGTATGTTTCAAGTGGTTCATTACTTGTTGTCTTAGCATACCATTCATCATAACACTTATTCAGGCGTAAGATGATTTTATTACCTAGATTGCCATTAATTAACGTCTGAATAGCGTTCGTTCCCCCTTGGTGGTGTGCTTTAACGTTCGCTTGCATAATACCCGCTAGCTTTATCTCGCATTTGTTGAATCCCAACACTTCATTATAGAAGTATGAAGCATTGTCCAAAGTAGGATTAGCTTTATACTTATCAAGAAATAATTTATATTTTGTTAGCTCATCATCTACTGCAAGTAAGTGCTGAACTTTTTCATCAGTATTAGCAAGTTTAAGTATTGTTTCGTAGGGAACATTGTTAAGAAGTTCAGTATACTCTTTTTTAGCATCCCCTGAGTTTTTTGAAGTTGAATGCATCTTTATTATAGTCATATGTATATGATATTTATCTAGATCATCAGCTGCGTGACCTTTAGCAACCTTAAGGGCTTCTAGAGCAAGCTCCTTATTCGTAAGTTTTTTTGTTTCTCCTATTTCGTTTAAGAGCTGATAACTCTCTGCACAAGGTGTATAGCCTGGTTGAAGTGCTGCTTTTTTACAAGCTTCAATAGACTCTTCAAGAAATCCTTTCTTATTATATTTTGCAGCTATTAAATTCAAAACATCAGAATCTTCAATCCCATCATACGCATTTTTCTTATTTTTTTCAGCATCCTTAATAATCTTGTTAACAGTTTTTTTAGCTTCTACCAATTGTCCTAACTTAAAATACTTAGAAGCTAAACTAGGCAAAATTACAGGATTATCAATCATCTTATATAGATTATCCTGTTTGCCAATAGCCTTCTCCCAGTATCTTGCAACTCTGTCCTCCATATTTGGTTTGCCTGAACGAAGTATCGTAGTTATTTCATCTACCTCTGCTTGAGCAACATTAATGACAATTGGTTCTATAGTCGTAATTTCAGTATCTTTAGAATCATCTATAGTTACTATAGAACCATCTCCAGCACTTGTTGCATTTTGAATAGTAGTTATTACAGAACTAGTTCCAGTGCTTGTTGTAGTATCTTTAGTACTACCCTTAATAGTAGTTACTACAGGACCAGTTCCAGCACTTGTTGCAGTATCTTCAGCATTATCTTCAATAATAGTTATTACAGGACCAGTTCTAGTGCTTGTTGTAGTATTTTTAGTACTATCCTTAATAGTAGTTGCTACATAAGCAGTTCCAGTATTTGTTGTAGGGATAATTGCATTGAGCATATCAAACGGATAAAAATTCTGATGTTCCTTAGGCTTTGCTACACTTAGAATCTGATGTCCCTTAGTCGTCTTTGTTGCACTAATATAAGTTGGCGGTAATTCAAATGGTGCACTGGGTTCTGTCTTAGTCAGTGCATTTATCTGCTCTTTTTTAACCTGGAATTGATTTTGCTGTTGTGCTTTAAACTCAGCTTCAAATATCTCAAGTTCTGCGTCTTGTTTAGCTTGCAGCTCTTGTTGCTTTGTCACTATTATCTGTTTAGTTTCAATATCAGTTAATTTTTTTATAGCTGCGGCATATTTATCGGCAAGTTCTTTAGCTTCTTGTTTCTGTCTTGCTAACTCCATGGATAATTTATCGTTTGTAGCTTGTTGCTCTCTCGATAACGTCATAAATTTCTGATGTTCAGTCTCAGGCTTGTAGGATTCAGCAATCTTAGCAGCTTCGTTAGCCTGTGCTGTAGCACCTACTTCTTTAAACCGGTCTTCTAACGATTTATAAAATTTACAATAATTTTCTTTAATTTGTACATCTTCACCTGCATAGTTCATAGTGTCCGTACAATGTTTAAGAGCCTCAGAGGGATTTCCTGCCGCTATATAAATTCCAAAGTATAGCGAGACTACTTTCGAATTGATGATTTTTTCCAGCCCATTCATCTCTTTAAGAGCCTCAGTATATTCTTTTTGTTTAAGGTGCGAGTTCACTGCTGTTGTAAGATTTTTAAAATGCTCATCTAGTAAAGAAGTAGCAGACACAGAATTAGCAAACATTTTTTTTTGTTGTTCTGCAGGAAGAAGTTCTTTATATCGTGTATTCCATTGTCCCAATTCTATTATAGATTGATTTCTACCAGGATTATAGTCTTTATATGCCTTGGATAAATGTTTCTTATGTTCATCCAACTTTAAATGTGTCTTGTGTTCATCAAAAACTCGGAAATCAATAATAGCTTGACACTTGTTTAAATTAAACAAAAATGCAGCTTGGTCAGCAGGGGATGAAAATTGGGTGGTTTTTTTTGCAATTTTATTTAACTCTTCATATTCCTTCAAGGCTTTTGAATAGTCCAATTCTTTTATGCTGGTATTAACTATAGTTATATCACCTATCTTTTGGAGATGCTTAAGTCTGCTAATCAAACCTCCTATTTTGAATGTTATAGAACCTGAGTCTACGCTATCATTTTGAAGGGTGTTGTCATTTTGCGTCTTAGACATAATATCCTCTTATATATTCATTTAATTATTATTTAATAACAGACTCTTGCATAACTTGTTAATATAAGATAATTTTGTTGTTAAAATTAAGCAGGAAATCATACTAAATATTTTATTAGCTGAAGTTCTTGGCTTAATTCTTTATCTTCAAATTTTTCTCTCATAAACTAGCTATACAAGGAACCTATATACATAATTAAGACAGATTTATAGCTAATAATCAAGTAATATTAAGTAATTTTTTTTAATATTATCAATAATTAGTAACTTTTTTGTAACTTATGATATTTTTACAAAACCTAAAATTCTTCAAGCTAAATTTTTCAATTTTCTATAGTGTACATCAAAATTTTCTTCCACTAAGTGAAAAAGTAATTAAATTTCAATATTTTTGTGGATTGCATCAATGCTACTAAAGTAGCTCTTCGCTAATAGACGTTTGAGGTGTATATACGTCATTGCGAGCGAACATACGTGAGCGTGGCAATCCATTTATAATCATTTTCCAATTGTTTCGTTGATCTTCAAAAAATAAAAATTATAAAAAACTACAATTTTTATTAAAAATATGATAAAGACTTAAGTGTAGCTAACCCGATTAGCATTGTGCCAAATTCACATACGTCATTGCGAGGAGCTACTCTGTAACACGTCGTCATTGCGAGAAGGCGTAGCCGACGAAGCAATCCATATGACAAGCTTCATGGATTGCCACGCTCACATACATTCGCTCGCAATGACGTTGGAAGCTAAAACCGTCATTGCGAGGAAGCGTAGCCGACGAAGCAATCCATATGACAAGCTTCATGGATTGCCACTCTCATATACGCTTCCTCGCAATGACGGGGTATTACACCTTGCAATGATGTTGGGTAAAAGTTATATTAATACTAAACTATAAAGAGATTTTAAATGGCTTATATTATTGGTAATACAGGTAAATGGCAATATGTGATAGGTGTCGAGATACATGCTCAAATTTCTTCAAAATCTAAACTTTTCTCTGGTAGTTCTACCGAATTTGCTGCTCCACCCAATTCACAAGTATCTTTGATTGATGCGGCAATGCCTGGAATGCTACCAGTGTTAAATGAATATTGTGTCCATCAGGCAATTAAAACTGGTCTTGGACTTAAGGCAAAAATTAATCTTAATTCAAGATTTGATCGTAAGAATTACTTTTATCCGGACCTACCGCAGGGCTATCAAATATCACAATTCTATCATCCAATCGTGCAAGATGGTTATTTGGATATAGTAACTGAACAGAGAACAACCAAAAGAATCAGAATTAATCGCGTGCATTTAGAACAAGATGCTGGTAAGTCGATCCATGATCAATCTCCTTATTATAGCTTCATTGATTTAAACCGTTCTGGTATAGGATTAATGGAAATTGTTACTGAACCAGACCTTGATTCGCCGGAAGATACGGCTGAATTCGTTCGCAAACTCAGAACTTTGTTGAGATATATAGGAAGTTGTGATGGCGATATGGAGAAAGGATCATTACGTTGCGATGCTAATATTTCAGTCAGGCTTGTTGGGGATCCACTTCTTGGTACAAGGTGTGAGATTAAAAATATCAATTCAATTCGTAATATTATGCGAGCAATAGAGTTTGAAGCAAATAGGCAAGTAAATTTAATTGAAGCTGGGCAGACAATAATACAGGAGACTAGATTATTTGATGCTGACACTGGTGAAACTAGGACGATGCGTCTAAAAGAAGAATCTCATGATTATCGATATTTTCCTGATCCAGACTTATTGCCAGTAGTTATATCTGAGGAGCTAATAGAACAATTGGCTAGAGATTTGCCAGAACTGCCAGATGCAAAAATTCAAAGATATATGACAGAGTATAGTTTAAGTGCATATGACGCTGAGGTTCTGGTAGCTGATGAGCAGGTGGCATATTATTTCGAAGCAGCAGTTGACTTATGCAATTCCAAAATACTTGCTAATTGGATTATTAGTGAGTTATTTGGTCAGCTTAATAAAAGTTCCATTAGCTTAAGTGACTGTAAAATTACCCCGAGAATGCTTGGTCAAATGGTGAAATTAATAGAAGATGGGGTGATTTCAGGGAAAATTGCCAAAGTAGTTTTCGAAACTATGTTTGAAACTGGAGAAGAGCCAGAAAAAATTATTAAAGAAAAAGACTTAGTGCAAGTGTCAGATAGTGATATACTAACTGCTATAATTGACGGAATATTGTTGGAAAACCCTGACTCTGTTGATGCCTATAGAAGCGGTAAGGATAAGTTATTTGGTTTTTTCGTTGGGCAAGTAATGAAAAAAACTGAAGGAAAAGCAAACCCTAACCTAGTGAATGATTTATTAAAGGAGAAATTACAATAATTAAAATATTAGGTATTGAATCAAGTTGTGATGATACTGGCGTAGCAATAGTTACCTCCGACAAAGAGATTTTATCAAATATTGTTATTTCCCAACACCAAGAACATAAGGCTTTTCAAGGGGTAGTACCGGAGATTGCTGCTAGATCGCATTTGCAAAATTTAGAAAAAGCAGTTAGATATGTTTTAGATGAAACTCATCTGGAATTATCTGATATAGACGGAATAGCCGCTACTTCTGGTCCTGGCTTGATAGGTGGGGTGATAGTTGGCTCAATGTTTGGCAGAATAGTTGCTAGTGTCTTAAAGAAGCCATTTATTGCAGTTAACCATTTAGAGGGGCATTTACTTACTGCTAGATTAACCAATAAGGCTGAATATCCTTATTTATTGCTGTTGGTTTCGGGAGGGCATTGCCAGTTTGTTGCTGTCCAAGCGTTGGGTAAGTATAAAATTTTAGGACAGACTATCGATGATTCGGTAGGAGAATGCTTTGATAAAGTAGCTAAAATGCTAAATTTACCTTTCCCTGGAGGAGTAGAAATTGAGAGAAGAGCAAAATTTGGTAATCCATTTAAATATATTTTGCCAAAGCCTATTATTCATCAAGCTGGCTGTGATATGTCATTTTCAGGTTTAAAAACAGCAGTACGGATATTAATATCCAAATTACAACCTATAGGTGACCAAGAAATTAATGATATAGCTGCCAGTTTTCAATATGTGATTGGAGAAATCTTGTCAATAAAAATGCTTAATAGCTTTACAATGTATGAGGAATTTATCGGTAAGTCGGTATTATCACAAAAAACCTGCGTGCTTGCTGGTGGAGTTGCCGCTAATGCTTATTTGAAAATTATACTTAAGCATCAAGCAGAAAAACAAGGATATGTACTTTTAGTGCCACCAGCACATTTATGTACCGATAATGCTGCTATGATCGCTTATGCTGGGCTAGAACGTTTGCAAAATAATCTTACTAACTCGTTTGATTTCTGCCCTAGAGCAAAATGGAGCTTAGAGGATTTATAAACAGCAAGCTGGCGTCATTGCGAGCGAACGTATGTGAGCGTGGCAATCCATGAATCTTATCAAGAATTATAATTTTTAATAAAATCAAACTTATAATTTTTCTTACGCAATGCACTAATTAAATTTCGTAAATTCTCTTTACCATTGAAGCAATCTTGGAACATCTCATCATGCATTAATAAAATTAATTTATTAGGTAATGCAGTACCTTGTTCTGCAAATTTATTTGCTATTTCTTCTACTAGATGATCAACAGACTGTACAGGACCATTATTGTGTGTCCATTCTAAATCCTATCCATATAGGTAAAAACCATTCTTGTATATACCATCATCATCTATCTTTTCAATTTGATCTTCCTGTTTTGAAATATACGGATCATCTCTACTTAAGTTAGGAAGACGGAATACATTTCTTCCAGGAAGTCTAGTATCAATATGAGAACCTTTTAAACCTAGCGTATCATTATTCTTTTTAAGATCGTTAATGACATCTGGGAGATCGTGATAAAATTGCTGATAGTGATTATGAGCATGAGAATAACTATGATTTCCTATCTGAATAAAAGGACTTTTCTTAGCTAGCACCACAATATCTTTTGACCAACTACTAGAATCGTGGTGTAATCCTACCATAAACATGGTAACGGGAATCTTTTCCTCAGTCATAACTGCAATGACATTCTCTGTTCCTCTAAGTGGACCATCGTCTGAAGTGATATAAATAGTCTAACTTGCATAAGATATGCTTGTTATAAATAGTAATAAAAAAAGGTTGAATCTTGCAAAAATTTTTATAGTTTTCATTATACTTACCTTAATTAATAAATTTCTTAGCGACAAATAACATCAATATAGGAGTGGATATGAAGATAGATGAATATGTACCAACTATTATGCCAAAAAATACTAATAAGCTAAAGCTATGAATAGCTTCCCCACCAAATATTACTAAAGCTAGGTTTGCTAACAGGGTTGTTACAACTGTTAGAATGGTTCTAGACAAAGTTTCATTAATACTCATATTAATAATTTGTGGCATTGTTTTTTGATATGATTTTCGTAAATTTTCTCTGATCCTATCATAGATCACTACTGAATCATTGACAGAATAACCTATTATGGTAAGGATAGCAGCTATTGAAGTTAGGTTAAAGTCTAACCTCATTACACTCATAAAACCTAAACTTAGTATAGCGTCATGTAGCAAAGCTATCAATATACCAAGTCCAAAATACCACTCAAACCTAATCCAAGTATAAACCATAATGGCAAGAAAAGAAAGAATTAATGCCATTATTCCTGATTTTATTAGATGAGCTCCAACTTGTGGACCGACAAAATCTACTTTACGATATTCAAATTTATAAGGAAATTGGTTGCTTAAAGTCAACTTGATCAGCTCAATATTTTGCATTAAAGTATCTTCACTATTGCTGCCAACTCGTATTGACAAATCATGCTGGTTACCAAAATTTTGTAATACTACTTCACCAATCTTAAGGTTATTAAGTACTTCACGCATTTTGCCTAAATCAGGGTCTTGATCAAGCCGCATTTCTATAACAATTCCACCAGCAAAATCAATACCAAAATTAAACTTATAAATTCCTATCCACATAATGCTCACAAGAGACAAAATAATGGACATAGTATAGCTTACTTTTCTAAATTTGATAAAATCAAAATTGATTTTATCAGGTAACAGTCTTAACGGATATAATTTCATTATTGAATTCTTTAATTTATATACCTAAAGCTTGCCTGTACAACTCTAAGATTGCATCTTGTTCAGCCAGTTTATTTCTATCAAGCTTTTTTAGTTTTAACACAGACTTCATAGCCTTGGTATCAAAACCACTGGAGCTGGCTGCATCAAATACATCTTTTATTGCTTCAGATAGCTCTGCTTTTTCTTGTTCAAGCCCTTCTATTTGATTTATATATTGTTCTAATTGTTCTTTAGCTATTACTTCTGTCATAAAATTAAAGTTTTTTGTTTATCAAAATGTCCTAATTATACCATATCAAGTATATATTACTTTTATTAAGCCACTAAGTAATTTATAGATAATTTTGCTATAAATGCTAGAAAAATCTTTAAAATAGTTATTATGTTGTTGAACGATCCTTATAAAAATACAGAGCTATTAAACTTGAAATAGCACAAGCAATTATGTAATAAATAGACGAAGTAATAGTCCCAGTTTTTTGTACAAGATATTCTATCACTAAAGGTGTTGTGCCACCAAAAATACTAGTTGCTATATTATAAGATAATGATAAAGCCGTATTTCTGATATTGGTTGGATAGAATTCAGCTTGCAGTGCAGGTTCAGGACCAATATAACAGGCAGCTAAAATTGATAATATGATTTGAGATGTAATTATAAAATAAAAGTCCCAGGTTTCAATTACCTGCATCAAAAATGGGGTAACTAAAATAATTACCAGTAAATTGATCACAAAAATTTTCTTGCGACCAATTATATCAGACAAATATCCAGAACATAAAGTAACAATTGCCATGATTATATAACAATAATTAGCTAAATTATTAACTTCATCATTAGTGAAACCGCGATTTATCCTCAAAAATGACATTAGATAAATTTGTAGATAAAATAGTACTGAGCCTGTAGAATTGATGAAGATTGATATTATCATATCAACCCAGTAAACAGAAATAACTTTTTTCAGAGGAGACTTTAATATCCCATCATTTTCCTTCATACTTTGAAAGCTAGGAGTTTCACTTGTATATTTTTTTATATAAAGCCCAGCAAATAAAATAAAAATTCCTAATAAAAATGGTATTCTCCACCCCCAATCATCAAATTGCTCTGCTGATAAAAGGCTTTGTATGCACTGCGAAATTCCTGAACCAAATAATAAACCAATACAAATACTGGATATTGATACACTACTACTAAACCCACGGTAGGCTACACCTGTATGTTCAATAACAAATGAAATTGAGCCAGTAAGTGCTCCGCCCATTGATAAGCCTTGCAGCATTCGGACTAAAATCATTAATATAGTTGCGGTAATACCTATATTGTCGTAAGTGGGTAACATACCAATTAGTGCTGTTGGCAAGGACATACAGAATATAGAGGCACTTAAAGCAGTTCTTCTACCAAACCGATCTCCGAGTACCCCGAAAAATACCCCACCTATTGGTCTCATTAGATAACCGATAGCAAATGCAAAAAAAGCATGTAATAAAGACGAGCTAGGGTTTGATCCAGGAAAAAATTTTGCACCTATTATAGGAGCAAAAATACCAAATAGTGCGTAATCATACCATTCAAATGCATTTGCTATGCCGCTTGCAAAAACCAATTTACGTTTATTCATGTGATAATTTTATCATCTTGTGTCATATTTTCTTTCTCAGAATATATTATAAACAATGTTGCAGGGATTACTATCAGTGCCCCATATAAAGTGCTATTTTCAGGAATTTCATTAAAAACAATATATCCGGCTAATGCTGAAATGATTAACTCTAAATATCTATAAGGAGCGATGGCAGTAGCATCAACTAAAGCAAAAGCCTTTAATAGAAAGAATAAAATTAAACTGCCTCCTGATCCTAAAATAAATAGCAAAATAAATTCTGTAACATTAGGTGTTTTCCAATACATTATTGATGGTGGTATTGATATTAAAGATGTTATTAGAGCAGAATAAAATAACATGCTAATCATTGATTCTTTTACTACAAATTTCTTATTGATAATATCTAATGTGGCAAAAGATATAGCAGCTAATACAAAAATCAATATTTGTGGATTAAAATCACTAGCATGCGGTTTCAGAGTAACAACAATTCCAATAAAGCCAAATAAGGTTGCTGCCCATCTTTGCCAAATAACATTCTCATTTAAAAAAAATACTGCTAAAACCAAGGTAAATAAAGGTATAGCTAGACTAACAACTGTAGCAGTAGTCACTGGTGCAAGTTGTAAGCCATAAGTCCAAGATGTCATACCAAAAAATAGCAAAACCCCTCTTGCAATATGGACAAAAGGACGATTAGTGATTAGAGTCTGTTTCCCGTAATAAAAAATAAACGGCACAAGAATTAAAGCACTAAAGAGAAAGCGAAAAAAAGCTACTTCAAAACTATGTAGCCTGAATCCAAGATATTTTGCTGTTATATCATTAGTTACACTAGTTAGCATACTTAACATAAACCAACCAATACCAATAAAATAAGTGTTTAATTTATTATTCATTATAGACCATAATTTTTTAGTTTATTTGTTTTTTATACTTAGTGTTTCTTATATTTAGTGTTATAGTATCATCATTGTTAGACAATTAAAAAAAATCTTGTTATCATTTGATTTTCAGATAAGAAGATTATATATAGTACAGCAATATATTTAAAGCAAGAGAAGGTTTATAGTTATGATAAAAGTCACAAGAAAATTTGGAATATTTCTATTAGTAAGTTGTATAAGTATTTCTAGCTTTGCTAATTATGATCCAGATAATAATGACTATGATGCTGATTATTATGAAAATGAAGGTAATCTTGTATTTAAGATGAGAGTAGGGGGGTTAAGATCTAGTGCAAAACAAACAGATTTTCCTAAAGCTACTGCCAAAAATCCAGTATCGATTGGTACCTTTGCCGAGAATGGTTATGGTGTAGATGCGTCCACATCAATATTCTTTGCTAGTAATATTGCGGCAGAGTTATCTTTAGGTTTCGACGTATTACGTAATAAAAATAGCAATTTAAAGAATGTGGCTTATAATTATGGCTCTAATCCAGAAACTATTGCTAAAAGAAAACCTCTTTATATGATTCCATTGACTGTTACAGGGCAATACCATATAGCTCCTTTTGGTGCTATCAGACCTTATATTGGTGCTGGTTATCATGGAGCTTATTTTATCAATAAATCCAAAGGATGTACAGTCAGAAATGGTCACGGTGCTGTGTTACAGTTCGGGGTTGATTTATACGCTAAGGATGATACATTGATTAACTTAGATATAAAACAGTATTTTCTTAATACCGAGGTTAATTATAAAGCTCCTTTAGTAAAAAAGCCTGTCTCCTCTAAAGTAAAGTTTAATCCGCTAATGATTGCAATAGGTATTGGTTTTAGGTTTTAGGTCAAATTCGTCGGAGCAAGTTTAAAACTGAGAACAACCAACGTCATTGCGAGCGAACGTACGTGAGCGTGGCAATCCATGAAGCTTATCATATGGATTGCTTCATCGGCTCACACCTATTCGCAATAACATTTCGGGTTTTTAAGCTGCTTTTTCCGTAACTTTTAAACTGCCCTGTGCAAGTTGTACTGGTAAGTATATGTTGACTTATCCGTTATAAAAGACTATATTTTTTAGCAAATCACATATCAATATTATATTAGTTTACTATGAGCTCACAACAGAAATTACCTATACTGCCTAGAGCAACTGCTATTTGGTTGATTGATAACACCGCATTAACATTTAAGCAGATAGGTGATTTTTGTGGAATTCATGAGTTTGAAATTAAAGGCATTGCCGATGGTGAAGTGTCTCACGGTATTAAGGGTTTAGATCCAATTGCTGGAGGACAGTTAACCAAAGAAGAAATAATACGTTGCACGCAAGATACAACTAGTAGTTTAAGGATTTCTGTTAATGTCGCCTATGATTTGGTAAACACCAAGAAAAAACAACAATCTAGGTATACTCCTATTGCTAGACGTCAAGATAAACCGGACGCGATATATTGGTTACTTAAACATTGTCCAGAAATTTTAGATATTCAAATTATAAAGTTAGTTGGTACTACCAAGTCTACTATAGAGGCTATCCGTGATCGCAGTCACTGGAACATGAAAAACATTCGTCCACGTGATCCAGTGTTGCTTGGAATTTGTACCCAAGTGGAATTAGACAATAATATTGAGCAAGCTAAACTTTTATCCCAACAAGAAAAAACCTCTAAAGAATAGGGCTATATTGCGAGACCACCTGTACATACGTCATTGCAAACGTACGTGAGCGTGGCAATCCATGAAGCTTGTTATATGGATGCACATCGCCACTAAAGTAGCTCCTCGCAATGATGCCTTGGGTAAGAGTACTCTTGTCATTGCGAGAAGGCGTGAAGCCCGAACGAAGCAATCCATTCCTGGTCATTTTTTGGATTGCCGCGTCACCCGTAAAGCGGCTCTGAGCCATGACATTAGACCTCTTGCACAACTCGCTTATGCTGAGGAATTTGAAGGAGACGCGGAACGCAGAACCACAGCGTACTCTAGCGTACGTGAGGATTCGAGTACCGCATCATTGTCCAAATTACCAGCAGAAGTAGAGTTGTGCAAGAGGTCTATTTTATACTTTAACTTTTTTTCCGTAAACACTCATCCTAGTCCCAGTACTAACATCAAAGATTTTTAGCCCTTTATTCCCCCTGTAGTTTTTTTTGTAAATTATTAAATTTTGAATATTTATCATCATAGTGAAGCTGAACACTGCCAACAGGACCATTACGATGTTTCGCTATTATAATATCCGCAATATTATATACTTTATTCAACTTATTTACCCACTCTGCGTGTTTTTCACTACCCACCGAAGGTTCTTTACGGCTCAAGTAATATTCTTCTCGATAAATAAACATCACTATATCCGCATCTTGTTCAATAGACCCAGATTCCCGTAAGTCAGACAACATCGGCTTTTTATCTTCTCTAAGTTCAACAGCTCTAGATAATTGTGATAAAGCAATTACAGGAATATTTAATTCCTTGGCAATAGCTTTTAACCCTTGAGTAATTTCCGAAATTTCATTTACTCTATTATCAGATTTATTTATTCCTCTAATTAACTGCAGATAATCTATAAATAATATACCAAGATTATGCTTACGCTTCATTTTTCTAGCCCTAGTACGAATAGCAGCAATAGATAAAGCCGGTGTATCATCAATAAAAAAGGGCAGGTCAGAAAGGGTGATAACTTCTTTGCGTAATCGATTATAATTCTCTTCCGTCACATGACCTGACTGAAGAGCCGATGAGTCAATTTCAGTATGCATTGACAGAAGACGAGTAGCAAGTTGCTCAGATGACATTTCAAGAGAGAAGAACCCTACTGATTGTCTTTCTTTTTCTTGTCCATTATTTTTCAGGTGTATAGCCATACAACTATTTACCGCAAGATTTATGGCAAAAGCTGTTTTCCCCATTGATGGGCGGGCAGCAATGACAACTAAGTCTGAGTTCTGAAAACCTGATAATTTATTATCCAAATCAATTAAGCCGGTAGAAATACCTATTACATGATTAGAATTCTTCATTGCCCTGTTAATACTGGCTAGAGACTCTGAGAGAGACACAGCAATTTTAACAAAACTCTTTTCATTAACTCCTTCACTAGCAAGGTTATAAAGCTTACCTTCTGCATGTTCTATTTGCTGACTTGAATCATACTCTAAAGAAGAATCATAAGCATTATTAACTACCTCTTCCCCTATCTGAATTAAACTACGCCTCACTGCCAAATCATAGATTATTTTTCCATAATCTAGAGGATTAATTACCATCATTGACAAAGTGACCAGCTTATTTAAATAGTCACTACCACCTAATTGCTGAAATAATTCATCTCGTTCTAACATGCTTCTAAGCGTTATTGGAGTAGCAATTAAGCCTTTTTCAGTAATAACTTCAATAGAATTGTAGATTTTTTGATGTATCGGTCCAAAAAAATGATCTGGTCTTAGGAATTCTGAGACAGTGTTTAAGTAATCATGGTTAACTAAAATTGCTCCTATTAACATTTGTTCAGCCTGAACGTTTGACGGTAAAGTTCTGGTAACAGGCATGACTACACCTGACTCATTCGAGTTGCTTAACTTATCCGTTTTATTAATCGTTTTATTACGAGCCATAAATTTAATAGTTTAAAAACTTTTCTGCTTCTAAAGCTGCCATACATCCAGTACCAGCAGCAGTAACTGCTTGTCTAAAAATTTTGTCTTGTACATCTCCAGCGGCAAAAACACCTTTAATACTGGTTTCCGTTGAATTTGGTTTAGTGATAATATAATTATCACTATCTATATCTAGTTGCCCTTTGAACAAACTAGTATTTGGCATATGACCAATCGCTACGAATATACCAGTACAATTAATTGAACTAAGCTGACCTGTTTGGGTATTTTCCAGCTTGGCTGAAGTAACTGATTTAGGATTATCAGTACCAATAACTTCAATCAGCTTATGATTCCAAACGACAGATATTTTAGGATTTTTAAATAATCTCTCTTGTAAAATCTTCTCAGCCCTAAAACTATCCCGGCGATGAACGATAGTCACCTGACGTGCATGATTAGTTAAATATAATGCCTCTTCAACAGCACTATTCCCTCCGCCAATAACTAGTACGTGCTGATTCTTGAAAAAAAAACCATCACAAGTAGCACAGGCTGAGACACCATATCCTTTAAATTGTGCTTCGGAGGGGATATTAAGCCATTTTGCTTCGGCTCCGGTACATATTATAAGACTATCCGCCCAGTAAATTATACCAGATCCAGTGGTCACCACTAAGGGTTTTTTTGATAAATCTACTTTTTCTACATAATCATAGATAATTTCTGCCCCAACATTTTTTGCCTGCTGAGTCATTTGCTCCATTAGCCAAGGACCTTGCACAGGATCAGCAAAACCTGGATAATTTTCAACATCTGTTGTAATGGTTAGCTGCCCACCTGGCTGCATACCATGTAATAATATCGGTCTTAGTGCCGCCCTAGCTGTATAGATTGCTGCACTTAAGCCAGCAGGACCTGAACCTATAATAAGTACTTTAGTAGAAATAGTCATAATTAATATCCTTGTCAAGAATTATCTGGTCAAGCCATTTATCCAACATTTTATATAGTTAATTTGATCACTGGTCATTAATGAAGGTACATGACCAGCATAATCAACAACAAAAAGATCAAACTCTTTGTTTTTTTTCATTTCTTCAATAGTAGATTGTTGTAAAATGTCAGACTTATCTCCATGAATAACCAATAATTTACAAATAATTTTATTCCATATAGCCCACATATCAACATTTTTTTGCTTACTAGCATTAGCTCTCATACCATGTACTATGCTAGGATCATAATTCATTTTATAGTTTCCATCTTGCATTTTTATAAAACTATATTTGGTAAGATGATCCCAATCTTCCTCACTACTAATACCAAATTGGCTATATATTAGCTTTAAATGTTGTTTGGCACTAGCTAAATCAACAAAAGAAGGAATTTGACCTGCATATTGACCAATTTTAACTAGAGGGGATGATGGAATAAAAGGACCTATATCATTGATAATCATTGCTTTGATAAGTTTGTTATATTTGCTAGCTAGAACCATACCAATTATCCCACCCATGGAACTACCAAGCCAGATACAGTTCTTAATAGCTAACTTCTTAAAAAAAAGCACTGTATCTTTTATATATACTGGATAATTATAATGTTCTTTCTTTTTAAAAACATCACTATTTCCACGTCCTGGATAATCTATAGCAATTACTCGAAAATTATCACTTAATGCTATAGCTATTTTATCAAAATCATGACCATTCCTAGTCAAGCCATGGGCACAGACTATTACATTTTTATTATTAGGGTTACCAAACTCAAGATAAGCCAGCTTATGAGCTGGGATATATTGTGAGTCAAACCAATTAATATAAGGTCCAATTTGGACAAATTTTTGTATCATTTCATTTCTAATCCTTTCATGGATTGCCACGCTCACGTACGTTCGCTCGCAATGACGTATATGCACCTCCTCAGCCGTCATTGCGAGGAGCTACTTTTAGTAGCATTGATGCAATCCATTTTTAATCACTTTCTTATATTTAAATAATTAATTCAAATCACTTAAGAATATACTTACCATAACTGGTATATATATTACACTAAAAATTAAGGAAAGAAATACGGTGGTAGCAACTTTTTCTGGATAGAATTTTTGTAAATTAGCTATAACAATCACATTTGCTGCCATAGGAGCAGTTGCAAGAAGCCTAAAAGCATTGTAATAATTCTCATCATACCACCCTAAAACAAATTTATCTAAAAGAATAAATATGTTTATTCCTATTGGATAAAATAAAAATTTTGCCATGAAAGTAGCTAAAGTGAACTTTACGTCTATTTCAAATTTTTGCAAAACTGAAAGAGCTAAACCAACCATAACCATACCAAGTATAGAAAATGATCCCCGCATGTTATATATAAAATCATCCAGGAAATCAGGTAAAGTAAAGCCAGCGAAACTAAATAGACAACCAAGTAAAAAACCATTTAAAATTGGTAACTTCACAACTTTCAAGATACTTTCACTACTATTGGCAAAACTCCTAGCACAAATATAAAAACCTACTGAGGATTCAAAAATATTTACACCTATAACTGCCATCATATAGATGCTTAAAACATAATCATCAAAGAGGGCAGCAGCTATTGGCAACATGAAATAACCACCATTAGCGGTACCGGCAGATAATGCTATAATGTTTCGTGTATGATCAGACCAATATCGTCCAAAAAAATAGTAGGAAAATATTGATAACAAGCTGGCAATGAAAAAAACAACTACAGTAACGCTTAATGCTGATAAAGTTAAAGTAGTACTGGCAGGAATAGCAAAAAAAACAATAGGAGAGATAAAATAGAATAACAAGGACGCTATACTATCTTTCTCAACTTTAGAATATCTTCCTGCTAAAAAGCCAATTACTACGCTCAGTAATACAGAAATGGTTTTAAAAAAAACTATACTAAAAATTGCCATGCAATAAAGCCAGAATATATAAGATTTCTGTTTTAGTCAACCTTTGAAAAAATAGCAAATTTATTTTACAACTAACATAAATAAAGTACAATTATTCACCTAATTCTTGTATTGCAAGACACAGATCTGCTAATTGAGTTCTATATTTTTGCTTACTAAGATAACGACCATTTAATTTAAGATTTTCAAAATCTTCGTTACTGGTAGGTAAATATTGACAAATCTTTACTAATTCCTCATCGGTAATAAAATGTCTCCTTGGTAAATCTATGGTACTTGCTTGTTCTTCCCGATAAGCTGCCATAATTTTCATTTTATTAATAAAAAACTCTGAGTGATTATGGAATTTGACCTTTTGCCACGCCTTTTGTGCATCAACAATATAATTTTCAATATTAAGCAAAGATTTTATTTGCTCGTCATATTCATTTTGCAGATTATTATCTTGGATTATTGGTTGTAATATCTTGTAAACCGGTTCTAAATATTCAACATCCTTAATAGCATAATCTAACATATTAGAACTAATGGGGCGTCTTAACCAATCAGCTCTTTGGTAAGTTTTATCAATGTGAACGAAGCAAATTTTGCTACATATATCCGAATAACTCAAATGTTTACCAAAATCACAAATACCAGCAGCAATTTGTATATCAAAAACATTTCTTGGCAATTTCTTAAATAAATGATAAAATATCTCAAAATCCTCTCTAGGGGCATGAAATATTTTAAGCATCTTGTCGTTTAAAAATATTTCGTTAAGAGGAGAAAGATCCAAATCACACAAAGTGTCAATTATCACTTTGTGACTATTAGTCATAATTTGAATTATGCTAAGCTGAGCAAAATAGGTATTTTTACGCAAGAACTCAGTATCAACACTTATAGTCTTACAATCCAATAGTTGTTGGCAGAATTCATTTAATATTTTCTGATTATTAATAATCAGTATTTTTGAAGTATTAGTAATTAAATTGCTCCTAATCTAACGGATTTAGCCACACACTTACCCGTGGTTATAGTAATAAGTAGCTTAACATTTTTACTATAGTTTGTCAAATGATGGAATCCTTAAGAAAGCTTAATTTATCAAATGTATTTCTTAATATGGGAATGTAGGATTTAATATTATTATAAATTTTATCTGCTAACTGTTGATCATAAGTGTGTGAGGTAATATTTCTATCTAGAAGCATTTTTAACCATTCTTGTTCGTGATCAATCAGATGTCCTTTAAAAGCCTCTCTTAAAACATCTTTAGGATATTGTACTTCTACTCCTTTGCTCTGAAGAATCACCCTTAATAATTTCCAAAATAGTTCTATTGTAAATTCAAATCTTTGAATGCTAGCATCTATGTTACTTCGATCTTCTAGCACGGGCTTAAATGCAATATCTTCTAAAGATATTAAAGCTTTACTTAACTTTGAGAAACCTAACTCTATTTTAGGATCTTTCATATAACTTCACTCCTTCTTGTATTATAGATAATTTTAAGTTTGATAAATCATCCAACTCATCAAGTCTTATACAATCTATTTTTAAAAGTGTATCAGCATTATCAATAATTTCTTGCAACTTCGACCAATCATTAATAGTAGCATTAGGGCATGTTATAGCTAAATCAATATCTGCCCTATCCTGATTATCGTTCCTTGCTCTAGAACCAAATAGCCAAATTTCTTCAACCACAGCCTGTGATATTAAATCATTATAAAATTTATAGTCTTGCACTTTCATTTGTTATCTATTCGAGATATATTTTAATTTTCGCTCCACATTCTGAGTGAGCGTTCACGGAAAAAAAGTTAAAGTACAAGACGTCTATTAGCGAGGAGGCTTAAGCCAAGAAGCAATCCATTTTTGGTCATTTTTTGGATTGCCGTGTCGCCGCAAAGCGGATCCTCGCTAATAGACGCTATTTGATATGCTATTTTACCTGAACACTAGGAGATTGTCGGAGCTAACCCGATTAGCTATACCATCACTAATCCACCATTAACATGGATAGTTTGACCGGTGATATAGGAAGCTTTGTCGCTTGCTAGAAAAGCCACTACGCTTGCAACATCTTTTGCTTCTCCGAGAGTCTTAAGGGGAATTTTTTGCATTATAGCTTCTTTTTGAGTCTCGTTTAACTTATCAGTCATGTTTGATTTAATAAAACCAGGAGCAACTGCATTAATGGTGATCCCTCTACTTGCCACCTCAAGTGCTAAAGACTTTGTCATACCTATCAAACCTGCTTTGGAAGCACAATAATTTGCTTGTCCTGGATTACCAGAAACTGCGACAACAGATGTTATGTTAATTATTCTACCATAACGAGTTTTTATCATTTTTTTTATCGCTTCACGATTTAGAATAAAGCTAGCTTTTAAGTTTATATTTATAACTTGATCAAATATTTCATCAGACATTTTTATTGCTAGCATATCGTTGGTGATGCCGGCATTACAAACTAAAATATCTATTTGTTCAAGATTAGCCACCAAGTTAGTGCATTCATCTCTATTGGTTAGATTACATGGTGCTATCGTATAATTCTCTTTTAAGTCATTGCCAAGTTCTTGTAGTTTCTCTTGGTTACTACCACTAATTACTACATGGCTACCAAGAGAGTGTAGTAGCTTAGCAATGCTACCACCAATTGCTCCAGACGCTCCAGTAATTAGAGATTTTTTATCAGTCAAGTCTATCATTTTAGCTCCAATTTCCAATTATTTAAGTAGAATATTATATTTGTTATTCATCCTCTTCCATAATTACCGCTTCACTATCAAAGCTAACATTAGTATTATGAGAAGATTTTTGACGAATCAGTTGTTCTATTTCATAACAGATATCAGGATGTTCTTTTAGGTAATGTTTAACATTTTCTCTACCTTGTCCTATACGAGTGTCCTTATAGGAAAACCAAGAACCAGACTTTTCTACTATTTCAAACTTAACGCCAAGGTCAATTATCTCGCTTTCTTTAGAAATACCACT
Organism: Rickettsia endosymbiont of Pseudomimeciton antennatum; assembly: GCA_020881195.1. Lineage (GTDB taxonomy): Bacteria > Pseudomonadota > Alphaproteobacteria > Rickettsiales > Rickettsiaceae > Tisiphia. The sequence goes on from JAJIYL010000007.1 coordinate 52,912, forward strand.
ACCATACATTATGTCAAATTCTGCAGTTTTGAATGGTGGCGAGACTTTATTCTTAACAATTTTGACTTTAGTTTGACTACCTACGACTTCCTCTTTATCCTTGATTGATGAAATTCTTCTGATATCTAGCCTTACTGAGGCATAAAATTTTAAAGCATTACCACCTGTGGTAGTTTCTGGACTGCCAAACATGACTCCTATTTTCATTCTAATTTGATTAATGAAAATAATTATACAGTTAGTTCTTGAAATGGATGCGGTCAGTTTCCTAAGTGCTTGACTCATTAATCTAGCTTGTAATCCCATATGGGAGTCACCCATTTCTCCTTCAATCTCTGCTTTAGGTACAAGAGCAGCAACACTATCTATAATCACCATATCAACAGCCCCAGAGCGTACTAGAGTATCGGTTATTTCAAGTGCCTGTTCTCCAGTATCTGGTTGAGAAATAATAAGCTCGTCAATATTTACTCCAAGTTTTTTGGCATATGCTGGGTCTAAAGCATGTTCTGCGTCAATAAAAGCACAAGTACCACCTTTCTTCTGTGCTTCAGCGATTACATGTAGAGTTAAGGTAGTCTTTCCCGAACTCTCCGGTCCAAAAATTTCAATAATTCTTCCCTTAGGTAAACCGCCTATACCAAGTGCTATGTCAAGTCCTAGCGATCCTGTTGGTATTGCTTCAACGTCTACAGCCCGGCGTTGACCTAGTTTCATGACCGAACCTTTGCCGTAACTTTTTTCAATTTGGCTAAGTGCAGCAAGTAGTGCTCTTTCTTTGTCTATAACATTCATTTCTAGAATCTGGTTAATAAAATCAAGTTAAATTTATAAAGTAACATATATAAGAAATCCAGTAAAATAATTATATTTCCATTTTAATGTCATAATGGATATAATTACTTTATTAAAAAATCTAATTAAAACAATGGAGAATATACAAAGGCTGGCAAAGGCGATTAGCAATGCAGGGATATGTTCAAGGCGTGATGCAGAGCTGCTTATCAAAAATAGTCAAGTAAAGGTAAATGGTGTGATTATCGATTCACCTGCCACCTTGGTTGATAATACTAGCCTTATTGAAGTATCAGGAAAAGTAATAAATCAACAACAAACTCCACGTTTATGGGCATATTATAAACCTGTCGGATTAATTACTTCACATAAAGATAATTACGGTAGAGAAACTGTCTTTGAAAATCTGGCATTACAGAATATACCTAGGGTAATTTCAATAGGGCGACTAGACCTCAACAGTGAAGGGTTACTATTACTTACCAATAATGGTGACTTAGCAAGGAAGTTTGAGCTACCATCAAGTAAGCTCGAACGTGTATATAAAGTTAGAGCCCATGGTAACCCAAGTCTGTTGCTTAAAAATTATAAAAATATAGAGATTGATCAAATACGTTATGATCCTAAATTAATTAAATTAACAAAATCAGGCAGAACTAATTGCTGGTTTGAAGTAATTTTGACTGAAGGCAAAAATCGTGAAATTAGGAAGATATTTGAATATTTTGGTCTGAGCGTTAACCGATTAATTAGAATTAGTTATGGGGGGCTTTTATTAGGTGATTTGCAACCAAATCAGTATAAAGAACTGCCACTTGAGAAATTTAAGAAATTTTTATAATTTTATGATACGAATTATCGCCGGCAAACATAAAAACCGGATAATACCTACCTTAAAAAACTCTAACTATCGTCCTTCCACTGGCAAAATTCGAGAGGCGATTTTTAGCATACTAACTTCAGGAGAATTTAGTGATGGTAGATTATTTACCAAAGAGTCTAAAGTTCTCGATTTATTTGCCGGTACAGGTAGCCTAGCTTTTGAAAGCTGTTCTAGAGGGGCAGGGGCTATTACCCTAATTGATATAAATAGTGATTATTTGCGGGTAGCAAAAGAATTTGCTAACAAAATAGGCGAAATGGATAAAATGACTTTCCTAAATATTAATGCTACAGCTTTGCCAAAAGGTAGAAATAGTTTTGATCTAATTTTTATTGATCCACCATACTATCAGAATCTTGTACCACAGGCAGTAAATTCTTTGAAAAAAGGTCAATGGTTAAAAGAGGGAACCGTTATTGTAGTGGAACTTGCTAAAAATGATAATTTTGCTGATGATTGTTTAGAGATCATTAAAGAAAAAATATATGGTGATAGTAAATTGCTTATTCTTCGAACGTCATTACGTGCGTAAGGATAGGTAAGTCTATTTACCTTTATCTAATCGGAAAATATCCTTAATCGGAAAGCATCATTTAGTTTGTGTTCTTCAATATGTTGTTTAAAAATCATTTCAAATAATTCTGAATCACGAGGATTCTCCGTCATTATGGTTATAGCGTATAGATAGTCTAGCTTATTATTAACTATAGAGTGCAGTGATATTATTATTTCTTCACTAGTAACATGGGCGGTAGTCGCTAAATATAAACGACCTGATTCTTTATAGAAAATGAAACGAATTGAAGAAAATTCTATGTCTCCTAAATAGCAATAACCCATGTATGGACCTACCCGATAATGCAAGAAAAAAATAATATATAACAGCAAAAAAATCGAATGCAGTCATGTATCCGGCTTATAGTTAATAAATCACTTTAAATTTACCCTATAGCCCTGATGGAATTCGCTGGCTTAC
>JAJIYL010000008.1 GCA_020881195.1 Rickettsia endosymbiont of Pseudomimeciton antennatum
AACTTGCCAAAACTAAACAAGATGAGTTGGATGGTTTGGCAAAATCTCACGCATTAGAAAAGGATGATTTGAAGAAAAGCTTAGAAGACGCTAAACAACTTGCCAAAACTAAACAAGATGAGTTGGATGGTTTGGCAAAAACTCACGCATTAGAAAAGGATGATTTGAAGAAAAGCTTAGAAGTTGCTGAACAACTTGCCAAAACTAAACAAGATGAGTTGGATGGTTTGGCAAAATCTCACGCATTAGAAAAGGATGATTTGAAGAAAAGCTTAGAAGCTGCTGAACAACTTGCCAAAACTAAACAAGGTGAGTTGGATGATTTGCAAAAAGCTCATGATGCAGCTCAGGATAAGCTGGTTACAGCGGAGGAAGGAAAAGAAGAGTTGGAGAGAAAATTAGCAGAGGCTAATGACAACTTACAACAACAAATAGATTTGACTAAACAACAGAAAGAAGATTTGGATGCAAAAACCGCAGAGTTACAAGTGGTAGAGGATAAGCTGGTTGCAGCAGAGAAAAGGACGGCAGATTATGCAGCAGCTGTGGCTACAGAACACGGATACGTACAGGATCTAGCGAGACAGTTGGATGAAGCGAAGAAAGAGAACGATGAAGTGGTTAAAGCTATGCAACTCGCAGGAGAACAGATAGACGATTTGATTGAAAAAGAAGAACAGTTAAAGTTGATTCAAGATAAGTTTGTTGAATTGGAGCAAGCTTACCAAGATGCGATAGCAAAGCAAAAAGATGATGCACAAAATAAGTTACAAGGAGCTAATACAAACGATCAAACTGATCTTGCTGATATTGTCAAGCAACGTGATCAATTAGAAAAAAAGTTAAATGCGACACAGGATAGTTTAAAAAATGCACGAGCTAATCTAGCAAAGAGTCAACTGAATTTATCACCAAACTCAATGAAAAAAAGAGTTAACGTTTCACTTCCGTCTAATAGAGCAAATAATACTACGTTAAAAATGGCACAAAAGACAGACTCCTCAACCTTCAACATAAAAGGAGATGTTAATACAAGACAGCAAAAACTTAACAATGACCTTGCTGAACTCAATAGACAAGAGCTAGAGTTCAAGAAAAAACAGAAAAAATATAACGAAGATGTTGCTGAACTCAATAGAAAAGAGCCAGAACTCAAGAAAAAACAGAAAAAATATAACGACGATGTTGCTGAACTCAATAATAAAGGGTATGGGGTTAATGCTAGTAGAACTACAAGGAGTAAACATAACGAGCTTAAGGAAGAACCTAATAGAATAACATCTATTACAACCCCAAATGTTCACCAAAGAGATCTTGCGAAAACCCTAAAAACGCAAGAGGCTTTAAAGTCAAGCCCAGGAAATCAAGCGGCTAAGAGTGAACAAGTTACTGGAGAAAGAAAGGAATTAAGTGCCTACTCTCAATTCGTTAAGAGTCCGAGCAGACTACCGGTAATAAAGGGGAAGGAACTAGCAATTAATGATGAGGGGCGATTAACAATAAATAAACAATCTCCCATATTATCTAAACCAAAAAGTGAAGCTGTGGAGTTAAAACAAGAAGGGGGGATACAACCGTTCAATAATCTAAAAACTATAGATGAAACTGTAACACCTAATAGCAAGAGCTTAGTTAAAGTAGAGCCGACTGAGGAAGTTGCGGATATAAAGAAATTGAAAGTTGAGGTCATTAGCCCACAGATGATGGTAGGAATTAATACCTCTAAAGTTGAACAAAAAGGGGGAGTAGACACTAAACATCGCTCCAGAAGTACGGAAAGAAAAATACCGGAAGTCTCACCTAGGGCAGTAGATTTTAAGAGGACCGAATTTAAAAGAGCCAAATCACGATAAACGGATTTATGATAAAAAGATTGCTGGAACATAGTAGTATTTTTATTGTGATCAATATTGTGGTGGTGCTGCTGGGGATATACGCATATTTGCAGCTGAAAATTCAGCTTTTGCCCAATATCCCTGCTTCAAATATTTACATTTCGATCATCAACCCGAACGTCAGACCGGATTTAATAGAGAAATATATTACTAAGCTTTTTGAGGAGGTTTTTTCACATGTTGATGGTCTTGAGTCGATTCTTGCGGTTAGTCAGCTAGGAGAGAGTAAAATAACGTTAAGTATTGCCAAAAAAGTTCCGATAGAACAAGCAATTAACCAAGTTAGAGATTTGATACTAAAAAATAAGGCTCTTTTGCCAGAGGGAGCTAAAGATCCTATAATCTCGACGGAAAGCTTTTCTGCTTTACCAATGATGTATATTGCTGTGGGGTCTAATAACAATCTATTAGTTACTGCCGAGGATATTGAAACGATCAAGAAAAAGCTTAAATATGTTGATGGTGTAGCCAACTCATCTGGTTTTGGTGTAACAGAAAAAGTGGTTAATATCGATATTGATCCGGAAAAAATTGCAAAATATTATATTCCTTTAGATAGTGTCCTTGCTTCGTTAACACTACAAAATACTGATTTTTCTGGTGGTAAATTATCAAATCAATATAAAACTGAGTATATATCTTTTGATACGACAATCAATAAGTTGAGTGATTTTGGTGACATCAATTTGGAAAGTAATAATGTTGCTATAAAATTAAAAAATATTGCTAGTATTACGCTATCAGATAAAGAGGCACTTAGTTTTGCCTATTTTGGCACGAATAAAATTGTTTTATTAGGTATTTTTGCTAAGTCAGATGCAAATCCAGTTGATGTATCAAAAAATGTAAAACATTTCCTAGAATATTACGAAAAAGCTAATCCGCACTTTACCTTTCAGGTTGTTATCGATGATAGCCAAGATATTTTACAAGCTTTTCAAGAAGTGAAAAAAACTTTGATTGAATCGGTATTGTTGGTGTCAGTAATTGTTTTACTGCTAATGGGATCAGTGCGATATTCAATTATTGCAATCTGTGCAATTCCAGTCTCAATGGCTGCTTGTTTAATTGTACTATATTTGTGTGGTTTTACACTCAACTCGATAACGATGTTGGCAATGGTCTTGGCTATAGGGTTGGTGGTCGATGATTCTATTGTAGTGATTGAGAATGCTGAACATTACTATCAGAAAAATAAAAATGCTTTAACTAGTATATTGCAAGCAATTTATGGTCTCTTTTTATCTGTTTTAATATTGATGCTTACGCTAGTAGTAATATATATCCCTATTTTGTTTATTAAAGGAGAGGTAGGAAAAATTTTACAGGAATTTTCTCTGTCAATCATTGCTTGTTTAGAGATGTCCTTTATCGTTGCGTTTACCTTAACACCTATATTGTTCTTAAAATTAGCAAATAATACGCATGAAAGCAAATTTGCTCAAATTGTTAATAAGACGCTGGATATAATTACGGACCAATATAAAAGTTCTTTATTTTTTATTATACGCTATGCCAGAGTATTTTTATTCTTAGTAACTATAGTTGTAGCAGCTGGTACATATGTTGCAGCAAACTCTATGAAAATAGAAATTGAGCCATTTGAAAAAAAAGATATGATTATACTTACCAACATCTTTATGCCTAATACCAATTTAAGTTATATCCATCGTTATATGGAGAAAATTACTAAAATAATCAATAGTAGTGATAATATTAAATATACCCTAAATATTGAAGAATCGCCACGTTCAACAATTTGGATGATACTAAAAGATAAAACTAAAGCGGTGCAGACCTTGCATGAAATTGAAGCTAAACTCTCAAAAATAGCAGTAGGTGGAGATGTTTCAGTGAAGTTTGCCCAGGGAAAAAATACTGGTTCAGCAAAGGGTAACGTTGAGTTGAGCTTTTATGTCAATAACCATTCATCTATGGAGAATGCTTGGCAGGATGTTCATTTTATGCAGGCTAATTCACAGAATTTATTTACTAGTGTTATAGCTATTGCGACTTCGCTTGTGCAAGATTATAAAATTTGGTGTAATCAAGATAAGTTATTCAAATATGGTTTAAGTCAGAAAGATATATCAAATACTTTGGATATTCTGTTTAATGCTAGAAAGATAGGAAACTTTAAGCATTATGATAATACTTATGATGTTGTTGCTAAATCAGACCCTAAATTTGGTAAAATGCTAAGTAATATACAAAATATGTTTATTACAACACAGAAAAATGGAGAAAACCTTATTCAGCTTAAGGATATATGCGATATTGATAGGGTGAATACAGTTAATCAAATTATGCGTTATAACGAGCAATATTCCATTGAAGTAATTGCCACTGCTAAACATGGCGTTAAATTGCAAGATGCAGTGCATTTTATCGATCAGTTAAATAGTAAATTGCCAAGTGATAGTGATATTAGCTATAGTGAACAAACGAAAATGCTTATTGATTCAACATCATCATTTACATTACTAATTTTAGTATCTGTATTTGGACTCTACCTATTAATGTTTGCACGCTTTAACGATTTAATGCTATCATTTATTATTTTAATCGGAGGAATTCCAGCGGCTTTAAGTATAGCTTTATTGAGTTTATATTTTACTCAAGGGGGGTTAAATATCTATACTCAAATATCACTTATCACATTAGCGGGGTTAATGACCAAGCATAGTGTGTTGTTATGTAGTGCAATGCATCAAAATGGGCAAGGGGGGTAAAGGCAATAGTAATAGGGGCGATATCAAGAATCAGGGCAATTTTAATTACTTCTCTGGCTATGAGTATTGGCTTGCTGTCACTTTTCTTTGATAGTGGAAATTATGCCAATAGTCGTTTCCAAATGGCTATGGTTCTAGTAACAGGCATTGCTGTTGGATCGATATTAACACTTTATGTAACCCCGTTACTTTACTATGCAAGGTTCTATCGCATCTATAAATGGAAAAAATATAGTCACATATAGTTTGTGTGGTGAGCATTCACGGAAAAAAAGTTAAAATATAAGATGTCTATTAGCGAGCCACCGTAGGTGGCGTGGCAATCCATTGACTTCTCAGCTTTCCTTGGATTGCTTCGTCGGCTATGCCTCCTCATTAATAGACGCTTGGCGACCAGAAGAAAATAGTAAAAAATTGTAGGGTATTATGGATAATTAGCCCAGTGTTAATTTTATTGTTCTTCGTGACATACCACTAATTTTTTTTATGTACAGCAGAGCTGGTATAAAGAGCTATATTTTCTTCAAAAAGGACAAACTTTTTATCAAGTGAATTAAGTTGTTTTTTCTTTTCTTCTTCCGTTAAGAAAGAATATTTAATACTATTATAGACGACTTGTTTTAATTGATCATAAGATGGTTTATAACGACTAATAAATAATAAATATTCTTGAGTTAAATTATTGCGTGATACTCCTGCATCATCAGTACAAATTGCAATTGGTACCCCATATCGCATATAGAGCTTGATAGGATGGTTATCACCTGCAACTCCTAGAATAAATTCATTACTAGTCAAATTAGTTTCAATAAGTATATTCTTTTCCAATAATGTATTTATTAGTTGGTAAGGATTAGATTCATGCATAATATCCACCCCGTGACCAATACGGTTTGCTCCGGCTATGAATATGGCATCACGAATATGATGACGTAGCCCTTCTGGAGGAACTTGCCCTAATGCTAATTCACCAGCATGCAAAGATAATTTAACATTAGGAAATTTCTGTTTAAGAAAACGAAACATTTTCATATGTAATGTATAATCGTTCATAGCAGCAAATGAATTTTCTGTACCGACTATATTCACACCAACTATTTTGTGATTATTTTGTGCTAAAGAGAAGGCAGAATATAAACCAGAAAATACCATAGATGGTTTGCTTGCACGATATACATATGGTTGAAACCGCACGGTAAACTGATCATCATCAATATCTTTAGATTTATCTGTTACTATAGTTGAACAGTGAGTAATAGCTTGATGTATAACTTTATCCTGATCTAACCATAACATAGCTTTTTCTAAAAACTGATTAATAGTCAGGTCATCTATATTGCTTGTTAAGTTGTTAAGCTCATCTAGAGCGGTATCTGTACTAATAGGGGCAAGAGGAAATATGGTCTCTATATATTGTACATTTTCTGCTTCAGCTCTCTTCTTCAAAACTATCAAACCATCTTGAACAATATGATTTTCTAACCAACCAAAATAGCCAAAACAATTAAAAAATCGCTCATCTGGTGGCAATTGCTCGTGATAATGATTATTAAAATCTCCTGTTGACCAAAGTGACAAAAGATGATTATATTTTGATGTATCAGCACGGATTGCATCGACAGTCATAGATGTTTTTGTTGGTTCTGTAAGAATATTATAACTATCAGGATCAATATAGAAACCTTCTTTTTTTATATAATCTAAGAAATTTTCAACATAAATAGCACCGATAAAATGATGATGAATATCACCACCCTTGGGCAATATATTCACCAACATACCAAGTTCTGTTACAGGGAGATCATTAGAGGTTATTAAATTGTTGTAGTAATCACGAGTAATGTGATAATGATCTTTTTCATTCGTTTTTACACTATCTGCGTGAGTCTGCATGTTAAATATACTACTAATTAATAATAGGAAAATAATGAATCTTAATGAAATTATGGGTTTTATAAAATCTAACATTATTTATCATATAATTGTTTTAGTGTTAGTGTACGTTTTTCAAGTTTTTGAGTATAGCTATCTGAATATTGGTGACCCCTACGGGAATTGAACCCGTGTTTTCACCGTGAAAGGGTAACGTCCTAACCGCTAGACGAAGGGGCCATAAACTCTTTAGTCCGTCTATTAACTCTTTAGTAATGAGTCTATTCGAATGATTTTAAGAACTAGCAGCGTTCAGTTTATACAATATCTATGAAATATTGCAAGCATGATTTTATCGTTTCTTTTTCTTTTTTCCCTCAGTAGTTTTATTGAACCTACCAATATTCTTTACAAATTTTTGTAGTCCGGTTGATTCTGTACCATAAGTTTTCGTATATTCCCCCATTATATTTATATCATTTTTATGCGAATCACTAAGTACTAAAACTTCTTCAATTACATTTTTTTTATTAAAAGTAATTTTTACTATTTTTTGTTCAATTACTTTTGGTTCAAACCATGCTCTCCTAGATAAAGAACGTTGAACATAATACCAAGTATTAGGAGTATAGTCTGGTATAATTGTTGGTGTGCCAATTAAATCTTCTACCTCCGATTTACTAAGCCTTTTTTCTTCAAGTGTAGCTAATAAATTATCATCAACATACTGCCCCCTTGATTCTATAGTTTGACAACTACATAATGTGAGTAATATGGATGAAATAACAAAAGTTTGAATTATAAAATATTTCATAAATTTTATGTTTAAAATACCTAGATTTTGTAATGGAAATATAATATACTGCTCCACATCGATTTGACAAATACTTTTTATGATAAAGTGTAATTTTTAAGAGGCTATATGGCAGTTCCAAAAAAGAAAACATCAAAATCAAGACGTAATATGAGACGTTCTCACCTTGCACTTGGTAAAATTAATGTAGTAATAGATTCTCAGACAGGGGAATATAAACTTCCTCATCATATATCTTTAGCTGATGGCACATATAATGGTCGTCAAGTTATTGTCAAGAAACAAGAAGAAGATGAAGAAGTAGCATAAACCAGAATGGCTTGTAAAATTCTTGGGTGTGGAGCCTATTTGCCGGAGCGTATTATTACTAACGCAGAATTATCGCTATCGGTTGATACTAACGATGAATGGATTCGCTCAAGGACGGGTATATTACAAAGACATATCGCGGCTGATGATGAATATACATCACATTTAGCTATTAAAGCTAGTCAGAATGCTATAGACGATGCTGGATTAAAGGCATCATCTATAGATTTGATAATTACCTGTACCACTACTCCGGATAATAGCTTTCCTTCTACCGCCTCTAAATTACAAGGTTATTTTGGGCTTGGTGATGTACCTTCATTTGATCTACAAGCGGTATGTTCGGGCTTTGTATACGGTTTACATGTTGCTGACTCTTTGATGAAATCTAGAAAATATAAAACCATATTATTAGTTGGTGCTGAAAAAATGTCATCTCTAATAGATTGGAGCGATAGAAATACTTGTATTTTATTTGGTGACGGTGCCGGTGCGGTAATTTTGCAATATAGCGATGATAATTCCGGTATAATAGATAGTAATATTTATTCAGATGGTCGTTATCATGATATTCTTTACACTGATGGTGGTGTAAGTAGCAATGGCAAAAGCGGTAAAATAAAAATGAAAGGACAGGAAGTTTTTAGACATGCAGTAGAAAAGATGAGTAAGACAGGTGAAGAAATATTGTATAATAATAATTTTATCGCAGAGAATGTTGACCATTTTATTCCACATCAGGCAAATGTAAGAATTATAGATGCAGTTGTGGAGCGACTAAAGATTAAACCCAGTAAAGTAGTAAGAACGGTTGAAAAACATGCTAATTGTTCTGCTGCTTCAATTCCTTTAGCTCTTGCTTCTCTTAAAGCTTATGGTAATATCAAAAAAGGTGATATATTGCTTTTCACGGCTATTGGTGCTGGAGTAACTTGGGGATCTGTTTTAATCAGATGGTAACAATTATGGTTAATTCAGGTGGATTTAATAGACTTCTTTCGAAACTCGCTTATGCTGAGGAATTTGTAGGAGACACGGAACGGAGAACCGCAGCGTACTCAAATGTACGTGAGGATTCTAGTACCGGATCGACGTACAAATTACCAGCAGAAGTAGAGTTTCAAAAGAAGTCTAATGATAATGATAGAGAAGAGACCAACTTGAGTGAACCCAAATCAATTAACTATACTACTTCTATTACTAAAGAAAAAATTGCTTATATATTAAAAACTAAATTGGGGCTATCAAGCGTTATATGCGAAGAAATAGTCGAACAAATATTTAGCAATATTCAGCAAATAGTAAGCAAGCAAAGATTGACATTAGCAGGTTTTGGTAGCTTCTGTACTAGCATAAAAAAACCTAGACCTGGTATAAATTTTCATACAAAAGAAGCGGTTATAATTCCAGAAAAAGAAGTAATACGTTTTATACCAGCTAGAAAATTAAAATTATTAATTAATAAAAATGCAGGATAAGAAATATTATTCTATTGGTGAAGTAACAAAACTTCTAAATATTCACCCTCACCAACTAAGATATCTAGAGAGGATGTTGCCAAACCTATCTATACATAAGATACGTAATAGACGACATTATACAAGCCAGGATATTGAATATTTGAAGACCCATATGACAAGAAAGTGTGTCGATAGAATTAGAGCCGCCTCTTGATCTAATAGATAATCAAATAAATAAGATTGATTGCTTAATTAAAAATTTTTGTGACCTATCGTTAACTATCCATCAAATTCTTTCTAGAAGCCGTCATTGCGAAGAGCCAGTTTGCAATATACCGTCTATTAGCGAGGAGTGTACAAACCTCAGACGTCATTGCGAGGAGACCGTAAGGTCGATGAAGCAATTCATATGATAAACTTCATGGATTGCCACGCTCACATACGTTTGCTCGCAATGACGGAGAAGCTATAATTTTTCCATACGCAATAATCTAAATATTTATAATAATTTTCTTAAATAATATCTTTTGCTATTAGTGGTGGCTAAATTTTATGATATATATCTTGTAATTAATAATAGATGATTTTTATGGCAAAAATTAAAATAACAGAAGAAGAGAGAAACAGCTACATATCAAATAAGTCATTTTTGGAACATGTTTTTACATATGCTATTAGTGCTGGGGACAAAAAAACACTTGAATTGTTAAATAGTAAGTGTCCTAATTTTAAACCAAAAGATTTATTTAAAGAATTAATGTACTTAGTTACAAATGATAAACATGAAAAGATAGTAAAATTAATAATTAACAAATTTGATATTAGTTTAAGTCAGCAAAGAGATTCAAGAAATGCAACTTTACTTAATGAAGCTGCTGTCTATGGAACTGGAAAAATTACGATACCAAACTTACAATCACATGAGGAAAAAGAAAATGCCAAATTCTATGAAGGAATGACAAATTTTTATAAGGGTATTTTATCGGATGGAAATCAAGTAGAATGGTTTGTGAGGGCTATTAATAGTATAAAAACCTTCCTTAATGAATTACCAATATCTTATGACACAAGAGACTTTGCTTGTGAAAGCTTATGGGCATTAGCCAAATTATATGAGTACTATAAATATAAAGATTTTAAAGGTAGTAATAAATTACAAAAATATATAATAGATAAAGCTGAAGCTTGGGAGTTATATAATGTTCTATCAGTATTATATAATATAATATGTATAGAATATTTAGTAGTAGCAGATTACAGTAAGGCTTGTGAATATGCTAAACTTGCCTATGATTCCTCTACTACCTCTGAAACAAAAGTACCAAATACAATTTCTAAGGAAATGCAACATGTACTCTTATTTAATCTAGGATTAGCGTGGGAACATCTTGATGTAACAAAATCTTCACAATATTTTGCTCAAGCAGAAGGAGTAAAGCCAAATGATAATGCCTTAGATAAAATAAATAAAATTATAGATACGGTTTACAATCATTAGTAAAGCATGGATCGAACTCAAAAGGTCAAGGTCTTAAAGACTCATACAAAATAATACTTCAACAGGATTTTACACGCTTGGAGAATAATGATATTAAAAACGAAGAAATTATTGATGTTGAAGAAACTTCTTGTTTATATTCTCTTCCTAAAGAGCATGAGTGTAGTATTTCTACACCAAAGTCATGTTTGGCTTTAGCAATGAGTTTAATAGAAGAGGAGGTGAAAGTATCAGGTGTTTCTGATAATGATAATACCGATGTTTAAGTTCTAGCAAGCTAGATTAGTTTTTTTGAGTTATTTTATAAAAAATGGTTTCTATTTTCTTAGATTTAGATCATAATCCATCGCTGTTGTTTCTAGAAAAAGATCAAGAAGTAAAAATTTATAATAAATGACTATTGACAAAAATATACCAAATTATCTGACGATAGCTCGTATAGTGGTTATTCCAATTATTGTAATGACCTTTTATCTAGATAGTTCTAAACTTGCTCATAGAATTGCAGCGATATTATTCATTTTAGCTAGTATTACTGATTTTTTTGACGGTTACCTTGCTAGAAAGTTTGATTTAGTATCAGGATTTGGTAAAATGTTTGATCCTATAGCTGATAAATTATTAGTAGGTTGTGTAATTATAATGTTGGTAAAAAAAGGAGTTGCAGGAGAGATACCGTGCTTATTAATTTTGGCTCGTGAATTTCTGGTAGCTGGCTTACGTGAATTTTTAGCTTTGATTCAAGTAAGTATTCCGGTATCTAGGTTAGCTAAGATTAAAACATTTACCCAAATGTTTGCTTTGTCAGTGTTAATTCTTGGTTCTAAAGGTTCAGGTATAATTTACATGGATTTAATAGGGCAAATAGCTTTATGGGTTGCTGCACTTTTGACTATCATAACAGGATATTCATATTTGAAAGCTTGTAGTAAATATTTTTAAGATAACCTAGGTTGCTGTGAACAAATTAGCTCCTAAAATAAAATAGTACTATTAGTTTGATTTTTTTCTTCTAGAGCAATTATTTATTACAATGGGAAAAATTAAATTTATTGACATAATAGTAACTTAGCGTAGCATAAAAAGTATGATATATAACTAAATAAATAGGTATATTTAAGCTGTGCTACGTAGTTATTAAGCAGCTAATTAACCTAGATGTTTATACATTACACAGAGCTAAAAAATCTAGTGTAATTTTCCAATTATTAGTTTATTGGTTTATGAAAGGTCAAAATTCACCATATCTAGATAAGTTAAGAAAAAATTTATTCAAGATATTTACCTTAATTTTTATAGTTTATAGTACAATTATAATTTCATTATATCAATATTATAATGATAAAGTTGAGGTGGAAAAAGCACAAGTTCTGCAAACCTACTATAATAAAATAGTAGAAGTAAGTATGAAAAAACTTTCTTCTTCAGCACATTACTTATCTAGCAATATTCATGAAAACAATATTTCAATTAACAATAATAGTAGTGAGATTGAGATATGTAATGAAGAACTAAAATGTAGATATTGTAACATTTTTCATCTTGGAGAATTATTAAATCAGAATATTCCGGAATTCATTTGTTATAAGATAGAACTCGATAAAAATTTTCTTTATTTAAATATTAAAATACAAAATTATCAAATGGATAAAATATACCATATTAACGATTCTCACCAACTTAATATTAGTTTAGCGATTAATAGTGTATATTGGCATAAAGTAGCAACAGATATTAAAAGACCTTTTTGGATATTAACTGCATTTATTACAGCTAATATGGCATTGTTATATGTTCTCTTAAAAATATCATTTAGCAGTTTCAACAAATCCTATGCATTACATTATCAAGACGAACATGCTGCAGAATTAGAGCAACTCAAATTTGATCATCAGCGGGAATTAAAAAATTGTGAAACTTCTCTAATGAAAAAGATTTGGAATAATGATTTTAATAAACAAAAAGATTTGGAAATTAATTGTCTATTTGCTCAGGAAGCTAATCAAATATCGTTACTTGATAATAACTCCAATAATCAAGAAGATATGATCAAGGACTATAGGTTAAAAAACTTTGGTGATAAAGTCCCTTGTTCTATAGTATTGTGCCAAGAAAATAAAATAGAAGAAATTGATACCACTAAATTAGTTGATTTATTTATTGATAGATTTAGTCAAGAAGACGAGAACATATCGTTTGAAATTTCCAGTAAAGCAAAAATATTACATTTCGCTTCTAATGCAGCATTGTACCAAATCATTTATAGTGTTGTTAGCTATCTATTCTTTTTGCTAAAAAAACAACCTTTTATTACTAAACATAATATTAAACTAACTATCGATAGTATAAAACAAAAGATGGTACTACATTTTGAATATAATGGTTACCCTATAATGACAGCACAAGAGCTACTAAAAACGTCAAATAGTTTTTTCAAAACCCATGCTAATCCGTTTTTACTTAACCTAAATCAAGTATTTAATATATTGCAAGTGAATGGTTATAACTATAAAATAAGTCATAACCAAAGTAATGTTATAGAGATATACTCAAATGATTTGAAGAATTGGGACAACCAACATGAAGAGAATGTGATTCTACTAAACTCTTTAATTAAGAAGAAAAAATGAGTAAATATTTTTTGTTACTTATGATGCTAAATAATCGTCAAAATGTGGTACAAGTAAGTTACCTGTATAGTCAGGGTGCTAAAGCTGCTTATAAATCAAAAGATATATACAATTATAAATTTTTTGGTAAACCTCAAGTTAAAGAATTCGGCATACATCGCCCCAATACTGTTGCCATGTTTGAATATTGCAAACAATATGATATGGATTTATGGACAAAGAAAGATCAAGATTAGTGATATTTTCCTACCAAACTATTTATATCACGCATTTATCCTTTTAAACCTCAGTTTTGGATTAGAATTTAAAAATTCTAATCCAAAAACTGGTAAAGCAATAAGGAAAAATGCATTCTTGAAGCGGTTCTACGAATGCATTTTAACCTAATTTTTAGCTAATAATCTTATTTTTAGTCTGAAAAATAAGATTATTAGCCATTTTTATTATTTTAACAATCAGGCGACGAACCGCTTCTAACCTAATTGTTTACATTATTATTCCAATTTTGGATTAACTAAGTTAATCCGAAATTGGGGTTTTACAGGAGCCACTGCTTAAATAAATCATTATTAAGTATAATCAAAAATAAGCTAGTAGGCTGCCTGCGATAACTAATTATATTTTCTGGCGAGAATAAATATGATTTTTGAAGGAATATTCGCAGCTAAAAAGAGCCAAATATAGAATTACTTTAGTTATTGCAGGCAGCCTACTAGCACTAGGTATTTATTATAGATTATTTACAAAAAGATAAATATTTTTGATAATAATCTAATAAAATAGTGGAAGTATTGTAATTCTTAATTTACACTAATTTATGATATAACTAATATTATAGGATAAAAGTGCTTGATAATCGGAAGTATAATTGGCAAACAAAATATCCAAACTGTAAATATGCCGAGAAGTTACTGAGCAAGCTATCTGAGTTGAATCATCAAGTAACTAGACCGGTAGATATTGATGCGGTTAAAAAAGGTATCTATTATGCTAAAAAATATCATGGTAGCCAAATGCGACAATCTGGTGACCCTTATTATTCTCACCCGATAGAGGTGGCGTACATGGTTGCCGAATACACCGCATTAGAATTGCCCCAATATTTTAGGACTGATATGATTATTACCAGTTTACTGCATGATACTCTTGAAGATACGGATTTGAGTGAAAAGCTGATTTCTATGGTCTTTGGTAAGCAAATTGCTAGCCAAGTAGAAGATTTAACCAGGATCAAATCATATGGGAAGATCAGTTCCAAGGAGATGTTAGATTTATTATTTCAACAGAAAAAATTTGATGTGGCATTTATTAAAGTCTTCGATCGAATTCACAACTTACAAACTATAAGTGCTAAATCACCAGAAAAAGCTAAGAAAATCGTTAAGGAGACAATAGAATATTTTATAATTCTTTGCACATACTTGGAGATACCGGCAGCAGAGCAAAAATTAATAAAGCTATGTTACCAAAATTTTCCGACTAACCAACCAATCTACTATGATTCTGAGGGTAATGTCCAGAATCTTTTGCCAACTTCTCAAAATGAAAGAACCCGTATGCGAAAAATATAATTGCAGGAAGCATAATAACCAATAATCCCCAATTGCCAAAATGGTTAGTAAGATAGACAAAACCAAAAGAGGCAATGACAAACATTAAGGTCCTAGATGCAGCAAATGTAATACTAGCACAGGTAAAACGTTTAAATACCGGAAAGCTTTTATAACAAATGGGAAGAATAGGAGGTAAGCATTCAAGTAAAAGTATAACGAATTGAATCAAAAATAACTGATAAGGAGAATTAATATTATTCAATAAATACGGACAAAATATGATAAAAATAGAACATATGAATAGTATAATTTTCATTGTTAATAATGGATTCACTTTTAAACTTAAATAACATAACGTTAATGTGGTTACAAACTCCATTATACAGACAATGAAATTATGATGAATAACCTCGGAAGTTGTATAACCAAAGCTGGTTTTTAAAATATTACCACAATATATATAAAGAAAATAAAAGCTTATCGGTCCAACACAATGTAATAAAAACAAAGATATTACTGTTTTTTTATTAACTTTTTCTTGCCAAATAGGATGGTTTGTTAAGCTAGCTGTATCGGTATTAATTTCCTCAAAAACTTTTTTTATTCGATGTTTGGCATCAGCAAATTCTGGTGTTTCTCGCAAGGTTGTTCTAGCAACAGAACCAATTAATGATATTACTGCACCAAGCCAAAATGCTAGACGCCAGTTAAAACCATGTGAAGTAACAAGTGAGGCAATGCCTAAAGCAGCTATACCCCCTAAGGCAGCAAAAGCTGATAATGATCCCACACTTGCATATTGTATTGGGGGCTTAAGCGTTTCCGTTAAATACAGTTCTGCACCTATTATTTCACTCATAGAAGATATGCCTTGCACAATACGACATATTGTAAGTACCCAAGCCGCTGTAACTCCTATCTGGGCATAAGTAGGCAGATTAGCCATCACCAGACATGATGCCGCCGTCATAAAGGTTGTGATGATCACTGTTGATTTACGCCCTATATTATCACCTAACCAACCAAATATTACTGTTCCAACAAGTCGGAAAACATAAGTGGAACAAAAAGCAAAAGACATCATTAAAGAAGTTGTCTGAGGATCAGATGGTTCAAAAAATAACTCATTAAGAATCCCTACCATATGCACATAAAGCAACAGATCAAAATACTCCAGAAATGTTCCTATGGAAAGCAACCCTATAGCTTCTTTCTGTTCTCTTGTAAGGCTAGTCTGCTGATTAGGGATAATATCCTGACATCTTCTTGAACTAATATACTCACAGCTAGTTGACCTGGTTTTGTTGTTGGCTTTAAATGGTTTATAAAATTAGATTCCTACTGCACATGGATAATACCTTTATTCCCGTGCGTCATTGCGAGGAAGAGCTTAGGTTGACGAAACAATCCATACAGTGTTGTATAGCATTGGTGGATTGTTTTGTCGGCTTACTACGCTTCCCTGGAAGGACGCTTTTTTTAGATACCTATTTCGCAGGAATGACATAAAGATAGCAGGGGTGACATTAGTAGCTAAGAGCACATAACACAACATCCTCTTTGCTGACTAGTGTCGTTTCTGCTTCAAGTGGAGAACAATCAATTGTTAAGTTTTGGTCACAGTAGTATAATTTTTAATTAAATATAACCTACATTAATATAGTCAAATAATTTTCATATTAAAAGATATTTATTTTTTATCAACAGAAAATATTTAATAATTTACTAATTAATTGTCTGTTATGGTTAAAAAATTTGCTATTTAAAACCCCAATTTCGGATTAACTTCGTTAATCCAAAATTGGAATAATAATGTAAACAATCAGGCTAGAAGCGGTTCGTCGCCTGATTGTTAAAATAATAAAAATGGCTAATAATCTTATTCTTCAGATTAAAAATAAGATTATTAGCTAAAAATTAGGTTAAAATGCATTCGTAGAACCGCTTCAAGAATGCATTTTTCCTTATTGCTTTACCAGTTTTTGGATTAGAATTTTTAAATTCTAATCCAAAACTGAGGTTTAGAGCATTTAGATTTACTTTGCACTAGTGATATTGTTACAATCAAAAATTTATTATTTCACTTCTCTATATTATTTCTTCTTGCTATCACTGACCAAATAGTCAAATGTATTAATATTAAATATTAACTAATGGTAAAGAAATGATAACATATCAAGACCATAAAATTCTAACAAGAGAACAAAAAGAAGCGGTTGGGTTGCTGTCAATCGGGACATTTTTAGAGTATTTTGATTTGATGCTCTATGTTCATATGGCAGTATTGTTGAATGAGTTATTTTTTCCAAAAACTGACCCGCACACTGCTACTCTGCTGTCAGCTTTTGCCTTCTGTGCTACTTTTGTTTTTCGACCAATTGGTGCTGTGCTATTTGGTTGGATAGGTGATAAAGTAGGTCGCAAAGCTACGCTAGTTGTTACAACTTTTATGATGGCGTGTTCTTGTTTGGTGATGTTTAGTTTGCCGACTTATGCACAAATTGGTATTACTGCTTCGGTATTAATCACCATTTGTCGGATAATGCAAGGTATGTCATCCTTAGGAGAAGCAATAGGGGCAGAATTATATTTAATGGAAATGACTAAGCCACCACTACAATATCCTGTTGTTGGTGCCATTTCAATATTTGCTGATTTAGGTGGAGTATGTGCTTTAGGTATCGTGACGTTGGTTACTTCATATGGTTTTAATTGGCGATATGCTTTTTTATTTGGTACAGTGATTGCCCTAGTGGGGGCTATGGCAAGAACGCGATTGAGAGAAGCACCAGAATTTGCTGATGCAACTAGAAGGCTGCTAAATAAACTTAAAACTTTCGGTTTAGAGAAAAAGGATATTACTAATCAAGAAATGCTAAATGAAAAAGTTAATATAAAAACTATATTAGCTTATTTATCAATTGAATCGACTAGACCAATTATTTTTTATCTTGTATATATGCATTGTGCTACTATACTGAAAAGCACCTTCAATTATAGTGTTGAACAAATTATTAGTCATAACTTGCTTGTTAGTATAGCAGAGCTACTTATCAGTATTCTATATACTTATTTGAGTTATAAAATATATCCACTAAAAATTTTAAAAACAAAATTAGTAATTTTTGCTATTATTATTATATTTTTGCCATATTTATTAACTAATCAGTCTCCTTTCTATTTATTATTATTGCAGTTTTTTATATTGCTATTTCAGACAGGGTCATTTCCAGCTGCTCCAATATTTTATAAGCAGTTTCCTGTGTTTAAACGTTTTAGATGTGTCAGTATCTCATTTGCTGTGATGAAGGCAATAATGTATGTTGTTGTCTCTTTTGGATTAGTTTGTTTAATAGAGTATTTTGGTAATTGGGGCATAGTAATATTATTTGTACCCTTCCTTGTGGCATATGGATTTGCCTTGCGTCATTTTGAGATATTAGAGAAGTTACGACGTGCGAGTGGTTTTTAACAATCTGATTTATTATATTGGGAATGATGATCCAACAAGTTTACCGCTGTATAGCTAGACTTTTGACGTGAGTGTTCACGGATTTTTTTGCTATTTTCTTATGATAAATAAAAAATCTGCTTGTCAAGCGTCTATTAGCGAGGAGCTGCTTTGCGGCGACGCGGCAATCTAATGAATGTGGATTGCCACGACCACTACGCCTTCTGCAATGATGTCTTGCATTTTAACTTTTTTTCCGTGAACACTCACAATTGCATTAGAAAAAGAATAAATTAGAAGGAATAAATTAGTTAGACCTCTATCTTTTCTATAACTATGGTAGAATCTGCCTGCTTAGTGATTTTTTCAATCTTCAATCTAGCGGCTTGTAGTTTTTTTTCACAGTGATCTTTTAGTAAAACTCCTCTTTCAAAGCTACTAATTGACGAATCCAAACTTTCCTCACCAGCATCAATTCTTTTTACAATTTCTTTTAGTTCAGCTAAGGCAGCTTCAAAGCTCATATTTTCAATAGATGTTAAGTCTGGCATTGTAGCTTCCTCCTTTATCTGTTCTTTTCATCCTAATTCCTAACATATTTTCTATCTAGTTCATTATATAACCTATAAATTGCCATCTCACGATCTTTAATCTTTTTACTAGCAATTTTTAGTAATCGTTCTGACGATTCTTCAGTTAACTGAATTGATGAATGTAATTGGTCAGCAAGCTTTTTCAGTGATTCCTGAATTTCTATAAAAGATTTTTGTAATTGCACTTTAATCGATATAGAGGAATTTTCAAGCTCATTAAGTTTTACATACACATGCTCTACCAGCTGATTAATTTTATCCTGCAGTAAATTTAATTTCTCTTTCCTTCCCTCTATTAGGTAGTTACTCGTTTCATTTTTTTTGGCTTGTATTCTAATTTCAGGTGTAACTTCTAAATTCCAAGCTAGTCCTAATTTACTCATCATGTATATTATCCATTTATGGACATCAAAATGATACCACTTAATGCCATTACGGTAATCTGATGGGAAGGCATGATGGAAATTATGCCAATTTTCACCTAATAAGAATAATGCCATCCACCAAATATCTCCGGCAGTACCTTTGTAATATTTCTTGCTACCGACGAAATGGCATAGAGAATTTACGGAAAAAGTCGCATGTTGTTGCAGTACTCTACCCATACCAATAAACAAGAAACCAGCATAGGCAGAGGTGATAGTTCCACCAATCAGATAGCCTATTAATGCGGGCATTATAGTGTTCATAAATATAGAGATTTTCCAGTAATACTTTAATTGCCATCTCAGCAATTTATTTTTACCAAGTTTAACCATAGTAATTCGGTCAATGGACTTATAACTTCCGTCAATGATCATCCATCCAATATGTGACCATAAAAACCCTAAAATTCTATTCTCAAATTTTAGTGGGCTGTGCGGATCTTGATCTTTATCAGTAAAACCATGGTGTTTATGATGATTTGATGCCCAAGACAAAACTGGTCCTTGTAAAGTAGCAGCTGACATCATAACAAGAATAAACTCCACCACCTTATTTGTTTTAAAGGCATGATGTGACCATAGCCGATGTAATCCAACACCAACAGCAATATTAGAGCCATAATAGCCAGCTATCAACAAACCTATCTCAAATACGCCTATCTTATGGCTAGCGTAGTATTTTATAACCAAACATGAAAGTATAATTGGGTATATAATAAGCACAAAGAAAATGGACCAAACGATTCTTTTTAGCATATATCTAATTTTTAATTAAATAAATTGGGTACTATTGTAGCATATTATGTCACAATTACAATATCATATTGCATTACATTTTACGCTTCCATAATTTATTAAACATACGTTGTCCAAAATAGAAACTAATAATGCCGGCAAAAATAGCCTGATCGTCTATATTCCATAAAACATCAAGATATTCTACAAGGATTGCCGTACTTTGGATGGTTTTATATTGCACATATTTGACATAGGCATACATAATAAAAAAACTATATGCCAGAATAGGGCGAACTGAAGCATTTAAGGCATCAACCCAATTAATGCCTGATTTATATGTTGAATATAAACTATTATTCTCCGCAATGTCTTTGGAAGCATCAAGCTCTGAGAGCAGTTTGCTATTCCCTAATTTATGGCTTTCAATTTGCCGATCTAAAATATTAAGTTCATGTTTTTTATCATTTTGATCCTTTAGAATTTTTAAAATCTCCGGAATAATTGAGCTAATAAAGCCCGTTATTGAAGCAAGTAGTGTAATCATAAAAAGCTCATTAATTCTTGTATGGTATCATTATACCAAAATTTTTCCTTGCACTAATACCTGTCATCCAGTTTTTTTTTAAATTCTAATCAAATTATTTGACTATAAGTATATGCAGGAAATAAGTCACAATTGATAAAATTTTATAAATTTTTTGTAAACTATTTAAAACCTTCTTGACTCTATAATTATAGTACAATATCCTAAAAATTCCATATAATCCCAAATTATCCCAAATATGACCAAATCATTCGAGTATATACCGATGCATGACAGTACCAATTCTTTAAAGGTAAAGGGTAAATGAATATTTTTTTATCAAAATATATAAATAATCTTGATAAGAAAGGTCGTGTTTCAGTACCTGCTAGCTATAGAGCAGCTTTATCTAGTCAGGCATTTAATGGAGTTATTGTTTATCCGTCTTTTAGAAATAAGTGTATTGAGGCGTGTAGTTTAAAGAGGCTTGAGGAGTTAAGTCAAATGATCCAAACCTTAGATCCATATTCTGAGGAACGAGATGCTTTCGAAACAATTATTATTGGTGAGGCTATCCAACTTGCGTTTGATGGTGAGGGTAGGGTGATTTTACCCAAATCTTTAATAGAGCATTCTGATATATCAGATCAGGCTTGTTTTGTGGGAAAGGGATTAGTTTTTGAAATTTGGCAGCCGCAAAATTTTGAAACCTATCTTTCTTCAGCTCGGCAAATTGCTCAAAATAACCGTTTAACTCTTAAGAACATTAATAAGGATATATGATATACTCAAATGATTTGAAGAATTGGAACGTAAAACAAGGGGTGAGCGAGCGGAGCGTACAACTAGTACGTGAGCACGCGAATGCCCCAAAGTTTTGCGGAGCCAATTCTTCAAAGCAGAAGAGTATACAAGAATCCGCATCACCTCATACAGCTGTTCTGTTAAATGAAGTTAAGGAAGTCTTGTGTCCTAAAGATGGGGGGATTTATCTGGATTGTACCTTTGGTTTTGGTGGTTATAGTCGGATGATACTCGATTCTTGTAATTGTCAATTAGTGGCAATTGATCGCGATCCAAATGTTATAACTTATGCCAATCAATTGATAAATGATTATCCAGGTAGAGTAAATTTTATTCAGACAGGTTTCGCTGAAAGCTTTTCAGAATTAGGTTCATTGAAATTTGATGGCATAGTTATGGATTTAGGAGTTTCCTCTATGCAACTTGATTCTGGAGATAGGGGTTTTTCCTTTACCCATGATGGACCACTTGATATGAGAATGAGTGGGGTAGGGGAGAGTGCTGCGGATTTTATAAATAAGGCTGATGAACAAGAAATAGCCGATGTGATTTATCAATATGGCGATGAACCTTATTCTCGAAGAATTGCTAAAAAAATCATAGAACATAGGAGATTAGAGCCTATTACCAATACAGCAAGATTTGCCAATATTGTTCGCAGTACTATAGGTTTTCGAAAAGGTAAAATTGATACAGCTACTAAGAGTTTTCAAGCAATCCGTATTTACATTAATGACGAATTAGGTCAATTAGAAAGATTTCTAAATAATAGCAAGAATATTTTAGCACCAAATGGTCGCCTAGTAATTGTCTCATTTCATTCATTAGAAGACCGAATTGTTAAGAATTTTTTTAAAGCAAATTCTGCTAGGTTAATTGCCAGGTCTAAATATGCGGCAAAAGTCTTAGCTGAAGAAAATTCTAAGGAATGGCTTAAGATTCTTACAAAAAAACCAGTATGTCCATCGTCTAGAGAAGTTGCACTTAATCCAAGAGCAAGATCTGCAAAGTTAAGAGCTGGACAGAAAATAGATGGTACTACATATGGTAGTTAGAATATTTAGTTGTATAACTGTATGCACTATAATTTTTTCTATTTATGGGCTATTTAGAGTTAAAGATAAGGTTATTATCTTGCATTATCAGCTTGGAGAGGTTTCAAAACAATTAACTGATGAGAGCGATAGAATTCACGTGTTAAAAGTCGAACAATCATACCTTACTTCTCCTGCTAGACTAAGAAAATTGTCATCACTTTATTTACAATTAGATACTATTAAAGTTAAGCAAATGATTAGTGATCCTTTAATGCCTGAGAGTAAGAAATATGCAAAATCTAACGAGGTAAGAGATTCTCATTTTAATAAAGCTAATGTTAAGTGGCGTTATAAAACAACCGCTAATAATAAATACATAAAAACTGTTTCAACTAAAAAATCAGAGTATATTCGATGAAAGGTACTCTTTTTGCCTATGCATACGTCATTGCGAGTAGGCTATGAGTAATAATATATCTTTATTAGGATTGTTAAAAAATACTCTAACTAAAATAAAGAAAAATTTTGCTAATATTATTTTATGGGATATTTGTGCTGACAATACTAAAATCAGACTATTCATAGTTAGCTTTTGTTTTGCTGTGTTTTTTTGTGGATTATCATACCGCTTAATAATTGTTGCCACTAATGGTTATGTTAAGCCAGAATATCAAGTAAAGAATAGTAACTTTAGAAAAGAAATAGTAGATCGTAATGGTAATTTGTTAGCAGTTAACTTACCCTCTTCCTCATTATTTGTCAATCCACAGAAAGTAATCAATCCAGAGCAATGTTTAGAAAAATTGTCTAAAATTTTGCCTGAGATTGATAAAACGAAATTACTTGCAGAGCTAAAAAGTAACAAAAGCTTCGTGTGGGTAAAAAGGGATTTATTACCAAAAGAGCAAGAGGCAATATTAAATTTGGCAATGCCAGGTTTTAGTTTTGAACAAGAACAAAAGAGAATCTATACTTTTTCCAATTTATTATCACATGTTATAGGATATGTGGGGAGGGATTTGGTTGGTCTTGCTGGGCTAGAAAGGAGTTATGACAAGTTTTTAACTAATTCGGATTCTGACTTAGCACAACCAGATCAGCTTAAAAAACCACTTGAACTATCTATAGACGTAAGATTACAGAATATCCTAAATGAAGAAATAGATAAGACATCAAAGGAATTTAGTGCAATAGGGGCGGTAGGGATAATTGTCAATCCTAATAATGGTGAGATTTTAGCTATGGTTAGTAAGCCTGATTTTAATCCACATTACCCAAGTAGTGCAAAGCCAGAAGAGTTGTTTAATATGGCAAGTCTTGGTATTTATGAGATGGGTTCGGTATTTAAAACCTTAACTATGGCAGTAGGTTTTGATACTGATGCTATAGCAATGAACGATGCTTATGATATTAGCTATATGAAGGTAGGGAGCTTTAATATAAAAGATTATCACCCAAGGCATGGGTGGCATAGTGTTCCAGAAATTTTTCTGCATTCATCAAATATTGGTGTTAGCCAAATTATGTTAGAAATTGGTAAAAATGATTTCAAAAAATACTTAAAGAAATTAGGATTACTAGACCAGCTTAAAATTGAGTTACCAGAGAGAGGTACCCCTTTGTTTCCACCTGATAAGAGATGGAGTGATTTGACTAGTGTTGTCATGTCATATGGTTATGGTATTTCAATTAGTCCTTTACATTTTATTCAAGCAGTATTGCCAGTAGTGAATGGTGGGACATTATATGATTTGACTCTAATTAAAAGGCAAGATGAGCGTCTTGCTGGTACACGTATTTTTAGTGAAAAAACCTCTAAACAAATGAGTGAATTATTTCGTTTTGTGGTAAAAGAGGGGACAGGGCGTAGAGCTGATGTGAAAGGATATCTTGTTGGTGGAAAGACTGGTACCGCTGAAAAGTTAACTGCCGATGGGCATGGCAAAAGAAGATATCTTAAGAATAGCAGAATGTCGTCATTCTTAGGTTTATTACCATCCTCTAATCCGCAATATGTTATTTTTATAATGTTTGATGAACCTAAAGGAACCAAGGAATCATTTGGCTTTGCTACTGCCGGCTGGACTGCAGCTCCTACCGTTGGGAGAGTTCTTGAGCGAATGGTATCACTATATGGAATAGAGCCAGTAGAAAAAGGCGAAGAATTGTGATTATTGACAAATAGTATGCATATTTATCCAATTATCTCCTATTTTGGTTTCGACAATAAGTGGAACTGTTAATTTATGTGAGTTTTCCATAGTAGTTTTAATTAGTTGCGTTGCTAGTTCTAGCTCATCAATGGGGGACTCAAAAAGTAACTCGTCATGGATTTGCAAAATCAGCTTAGTTTTCAATTTTAGTTGTTGCATCTTACGGTCAAGATCAATCATTGCTATTTTTATTATGTCGGCACTAGTTCCTTGAATTGGAGCGTTGATTGCTGCCATTTCGGCAAATTGCTGTAAGGATGGTTTTTTATCATAGATTAAAGGAATAAAGCATTTTCGTCCGAAGAGATTCAAGACATAACCATGTTCCTTGGCGTAGTTTTTTGTATATTCCATATATCTTTGAATTTCCGGGTATTCTTCAAAATATTTTTTTATATATTCAGCTGCTTGTGAAGAGCTAATATGTAACTGTTTTGCTAGTCCAAAAGCACTAATACCGTAGATAATACCAAAATTTATGGCTTTTGCTTTACGTCGATGTTCAGATGTTAAATCCTCTTTGGTAATTTTAAATATATTACAAGCCGTTTTACTATGGATATCCTCACCATTGACAAAAGCTTGTTTTAATGAGGGGATATCTGCCATGCTACTTAAGATTCGTAGTTCAATTTGTGAATAGTCAGCCGAAATTAATTTGTGCTTATCTTCGGCAATAAAAGCTTCTCTGATTTTATTACCTTCTTTTGAACGAATTGGTACATTTTGTAAGTTAGGGTCTTGAGAGCTAAGCCTACCAGTACTAGTTGAAGTTTGTAAAAACGTTGTATGCACCCTATCAGTTATCGGATTTACTTGCATAGGTAAGCTATCTGTATAGGTATTTTTTAATTTAGTTAATTGACGCCATTTTAGCAATAAATTAGCAATATCAAAGCCACTCTCGCTAATTTTTTCAAGAATTTCTGCACTAGTAGAATATGACTTAGCTTTTGATGACAATTTACCAAAGGGTAATTGCATTTTTTCAAACAAAATCTCTCCAAGCTGCTTTGGTGAGGCGATGTTAAACTTTGTACCAGTAATGGCAAAAATTTTCTGTTCTAATTGACTAATCTCATTACCAAACTCATCCGACAGCTGTTTAAGATATGGTGAGTCGATCTTAACCCCGACTTTCTCCATTTTATCTATTATATAACATAAAGGTAAATCAATTTCTCGATATAGTGTTAAGGCATGATTCTCTTTTAGTTCTAACAATAGTTTTTGGTAATTAGTACTAAAGTCAGTAACTATTTCTGCTATATTTTCTAAACTAGACCTTTCCGGAAACTCTACTTCTGCTGGTAATTTGGACAATGATGCGGTACTCGAATCCTCACGTACATTAGAGTACGCTGCGGTTCGAGGTGAAGCGTCTCCTTCAAATCCCTCAGCATAAGCGAGTTTCCGAAGAGGTCTACTATCCTTTTGTACTCCATCAAATGGATTTTTCTGAGGCTTGCCAGCAGATATCAAATATTGCATTAGTTCAAGATCCTCACACGATGATATTTCACTATCAACAAAGAATTTTAATAATGATTTAAGTTTATAAGTGATCTTCTTAATAGACTTATTTTTTAGCAATTGGAGGATACCAGACATATTTCCAGAGTTGTAGCATTTACCATCAATCGATAAAATCATAGAAGGAGTTTGTCCAGGATAATCTGACAAATGAATATTGACAATCCCAAATTCTTTTGCCTTGATTAGCATAGTATCAAGCTGTTGTTGAGAAGAAACTTCTTGAATTATAATTTGCTTAGTAGGTAAAGATTCATTGGTAATTTGTATTTGGAATAAGCTCTCCACTCTTTTATTTAGAGATTTAAAACCATATTCTACCAGAAAATCAGAGATTTGCTTGCTATCAGGCTGGGCATATTGCAATAAACTAAAGTTTAAATCAATATCAACATTATAATCTAAAGTAAATAATT
This sequence comes from Rickettsia endosymbiont of Pseudomimeciton antennatum, assembly GCA_020881195.1. GTDB lineage: Bacteria > Pseudomonadota > Alphaproteobacteria > Rickettsiales > Rickettsiaceae > Tisiphia. Next base: position 26,497 of record JAJIYL010000008.1, read on the forward strand.
GCCAGGAAATTAATGCCATATCCTTTGAGGAGCGGATTATTTCCCTTTGACGATCATTAGTGATTTGATCGAGTGAATTTAACAGCTCTGCTAATGAACCAAATTGTTTAATAAGTGTTGCAGCAGTTTTGGGACCAATGCTTGGAACGCCTGGTATATTATCTGATTTATCACCAATCAATGCCATTACTTCCCTGATGTTACTTGGTTCTACACCAAATTTCTCTATCACGTCATCTTCGGAGATGTATCTTGCTCTTATTGGGTCATACATTTTAGTATGTGAGTTAATTAATTGCATTAAATCTTTATCAGAAGAAATAATGATAGTATTTTGTTGTAATGCAGAGGCCTTATAGGCTAAAGTTGCGATTATATCATCTGCTTCATAGCCAGCTCTCTCAATTATCGGAAAATTTAGGCTACTGGCTGCAAGACGAATAAGTGGTAATTGACCCTTTAAATCTTCCGGTATAGGGGGTCTATTTGCCTTATATTGGTCATAAATTTGATGACGAAAATTCTTTCCCCCGGAATCAAAAACTACAACAGCATGTTCTGGCTTAAAATCGTTCAATATCTTTAACAACATGGAAGTAAAACCATAAAGTGCTCCAACAGCTAAGCCATTTGGAGAAGTTAATGGTGGTTGAACATGGTATGCTCTAAAGACAAAACCATAGCCATCAATTATTATTAAAGTATTTTTGTTAGTTGTCTCGTTAGTCATTTTGTTATTAGGACAAATTATTATATAATAGACTTCCTGCATAAGTCAAAAATAGTTGAGGGATTTTTAGGAGAAACGAAGCCGAGCACCGTAGCGTACATAGACGTACGTGAGGAGCGGAGGCAAGTTTCGACGACAAAATCACCAACTAGATTGAGTTATGCAGGAAGTCTAATGTAGTATACAACAATTATAATGTACACTAAGCGTTATTAGTAATATTTTATAAAAATATTATATTTAAGCTGAAACAGTTTCTTCCACAAGTTCGTTGATTGATATTTGAGTTTTTGACTTTTTAAACAAATACCAAAGACCGATGATCCCGATAAGACAACAAATTGGGATTACAGAAATTGTCACAATAAAATTGTAACGACTATAGATAGGTATACCAGATTCGCTTAGTAAGCCATCCCAATTATAAGAAATTAAATAACCCATAATTGTGTGAAAGAAATGACCAAAGGACATGTTAATACAATTGACTATCGCAATAGCAAGTCCAACAGATTTCTCCGCAACAAGGTTACCGACAATGGTAAAAATTAGTACTTGATAACAACAAAAGATTCCTAATAAAAACATTAGAGAACTGGTAACAAAGAAATTTAACGAAGGAAAAGATAATAGAATGATAAAAATTGTTATCATTACTAATCCCGTCATGGTTATTACAAAATTAGATGATTTTACTAAATTAGCAATGAGTGCGAGTATTGGTCCACCAAAACACATACCTATATAAACGAATGAGGTAACCAAATTACTGTCCATATCATTCATTTGATAAACTTGTTTGAAGAATGGAATAGCCCATAGATCAGCAAAACCTTCCAATGCTCCTACCATTAAACCATCAAACAATCCAATTAATAAGATTGTGGGATTTAATAGTAGTTTCAATATTGAAGATTTGGAGTCTGGAACAATATGTGAGTCACTGCTTGTAGCATCATTTTTTATTACTAAAATAATTAGTCCAATAATAAATCCAACTAGAGCTAAACTACAAAAAGTTACGTCATAACCAAAATGGGTAAATAATAGTTTCATTGGACTAATAGCAAATACTGCTCCAACTAAGCCAAAGGTAAAAGAAAATCCCAATATTAGAGAATGATACTTAGCTGGAAAATAAGTCCTAGTAATTTTATTTACTGATAAAAAACCAACAGCAGAACCAGCTCCAATCATCAATCTTCCAATGATTAAGTAATTAAAATTTGAGCTTGCAGCAAAAGTTAAAGTGCCAAGAGAGGTAACTAAGATAGATATAAATGCAACAATCCTAAAGTTAAATCTATCTAGCATTATACCTATTGGTATTTGCATACCGGCATAACCTAAATAATAATATCCAGCAAGTGCACCAAATGCTATAGTATCAATGGCAAATTTTTGTATAATTTCTTCTCTAAGAATTCCAGTCGAAAGTCTTAATATAAATTGAAATGCAAAAAATAAGCTGGCAAGGAACCATAGTATAAGTGGTTTTTTCAAGGATAAAGCTTTGTGCATAGGAATTTAAATTATAATATGTTGTATTCTATAGCTAACCTGATTAGTATTTAGCCATAATAAACTGAGGTCTATTAGCGAGGAAGTCTAATCACTTTTTGGATTGCTTCGTCGTACTCATGCACTCTTCGCTAATAGACGCAGTAATGTTAGTCTGGTTAGATATAAGGTGATGAGTTATAGTATAGGATAGTATTTTGTCAAACCTTTATAGACTAGTTTGAATTATGGATCAGTTTGAAGCATATTCGCTATTATTTACTGATAGTTTAGTAGGTAATTTAGTTATAAGTTTAGATAGTGAACTAATTGTTCATTCTATGAAAATGTTTGGTGTTTATAATAATTTAATAATACTTATAGTAGCAACTATTGCTTCATTAGTTGCTACTAGTATAAATTATTTTTTTGGTATAATGTTATTAAGAATTTTTTATCTTGTTAAAAATGCACAGATTCATACTAATCAGCAATTATTATCTCAATTTTTTTTAAAATATAACATATTTATATTATGGTTTATGCTGATACCATTGTGGGGAAAGTTTATTCCTTTAATTGCCGGTTTTACTAAAACAAATTTTATAAGGGTTTTAGCTATTAGTGCGGTTATTAAATTATGCTATTATACCTATAGCATATATATAATCTAACTAGTACGAATTAATGAACCTCTATAGAGTTAACCCATCTTCATCGTTTTTAGATATATTAGCTGATTTTATTTTAGATAATTTCAGTGAGAAGAATTCTATTAGCAATCTTAAGGTTATATTGCCGAGTGGTATTGCTTGTTGGAATTTACAAAATATTTTGACTAACAAACAGAATATTGCGATTTTGCCCAATATTATTCCTTTGTCTAATATTATGGCTGAAGGTGAAGATATTTTTGCTATTGCATCAGAAAATTTACAGCCTATAACGTTTTTGCAAGAAAGAATTATCCTAGCTGAAATCATTCATAATTACCGTGAGTTACAATTTAGCATAACACAATCTTTACAATTTTGTTCAACAATAGCCGAAGTTTTTTATCAGCTAGCTTGTAATAATTTATCGATAGATTCTGTAAACGAAATAGAAAAAATATACTCAAATGATTTGAGTATAAATCCATCGCAACATTGGAATGTTATTTATCAATTTCTTCAACACACTTATTCTGAATGGCAAAAAAAGATAAAATTGTTAGGGAAGCTAGATCGAGTAAATTATCAGATAACTATGATGGAAGCAGAGATAGCAAGGCTGAAAAGAACTGGTACTAGTTTAATAGTAGCCGGTATAGTAGGGCATAATCCCGTATTGTGGAAGTTCTTGCAAAATGTGGCTAGTTCACCAGGTGGCTTTATAATTTTACCGCCTATTAGTAATTTATCAGATTCTATTGATAATCCTGAAGAAGATTGCTTATATAACTTTAAAAAGTTACTGACAGTTCTAGATAAAAATTTATCAGATTTTCATCCTCTAGGCAATCACCAGTCAGAGTACTTGATTTTTGATAAGATAATTTTTGATGATATAGCTAACCTGACTAACATTACGTCAAATTCACAAACGTCATTGCGAGGAGCTACTTTAGTAGCATTGATGCAATCCAGGAAAGTGGATGGAAATGGATTGCTTCGTCGGCTCACGCCTCCTCGCAATGACACCAGTTTGCCTGTAGATCATATAAAATATTTTGAGCTTGAAGATATTTTTCAAGAGGCAGAGCAAATAAGCCTGATTTGCCAACAATATAGTGATAAAAAAATAGCTATTATTGTTAATAATCAAACAACCAAGAATTTTTATTGTAATTTCTTGACCAAATATTCTTTAGAATTTCAAGATTTACTAGGTGATAATTTATCAGAAACCCTAATTAGTTCTCTAATTATTGCCGTTAGTGAAATATTATGTAATGATTTTGATATAAAAAAGTTATTTGTACTATTAAAGAATCCTTTGATTAATCATAAATTAGTTCAAAGATTAGAACTATTAATGAGCGGTAAAAATCGTTTCATCAGGCAATCTGATCAAATGCTGGCTATAGTAGAAAAAACCAATGATAGTGTATTAATAGAATGGTGTAAGAAACTAATAGATTTACTTTATACCAGTAGAGGTAATAGTTTTGCTAAAATATTAAGATATTCAATTAATATTGCTGAAAAACTTTATCGAGATATCTGGCATGAACAGCCAGCTGCTGAATTATCAAATTTTTTATTGGAGTTGATAAAAACTAATTGCAATTTAACATTAGATAATAAAAAAGATTTTCCAAGGTTGTTGAAGGGTTTAATGTTTAATTGTAAGTATTTTACCCATCATAATTATTCTAAAAATATCATTATTGGTAAAGCTGAAGATTTAATGCTACTTAAATTTGATCTAGTAATTTTAACCGACTTTAATCAAGGATGTTGGTCATCACCATCATCTATTAGTCAATGGATTAACGAGCAAACACTAAAAAAACTACATATAGTTCTTAAATCTTCCATAGATCAATATTATTTTTATTTATTTTTGCATAATGCACAAGTGATAATTACCAGAGCAAAAAGACAAGATGGTAAATCTGGTTTATTACCATCGAATTTATTACTAAAATTGCAATTTATTTTACAACAAAGTTTGATTTCAGAAAATTATTTAACATATTTATCAGAAAGTGACTTAGTGGATGTACAAAATAATGTTAATATTAATATGGTTGAGTCAATTAATCATAATAGTCATGTGTATAGTCCAATAGACTTCCTGCATAAGTCAAAAATAGTTGAGGGATTTTTAGGAGAAACGAAGCCGAGTACCGCAGCGTACATAGACGTACGTGAGGAGCGGAGGCGAGTTTCGACGACAAAATCACCAACTAGATTGACTTATGCAGGAAGTATAGTTTTTCCCGAGATAATATCGGTGACTGATATAGAAATGTTAGTACGTAATCCTTATAGTTTCTATGCTAAGAAGATTTTAAATGTGAGAAGCAGAGATCAAATAGGGCAGGAGCCTAAAATATCCGAATTTGGTAGTTTTGTTCATAAGGTTTTAGAGCAATATTCTAAAAACTATAATAAGTTAGAAAATAACAAAGTTGGCTTAATATTGGATATTAGTAATAATCTGTTACAAGATATTATCTTGCCAACCTATACACAAGAAATTTGGCAAATAAAGTTTATTCCTATTGCAGAGTCTTTTATTGAGTTTGATGAACAACGTAGAAATGGTTGTAAATATATTTATTCTGAAAGTAGAGGAGAAATTTCATTAAATATTGGCAGGCAAAAATTAACAATAATTGGAGTGGCTGATAGAATTGAGATAGATGAGTTTGGGGCAGCTATCATTATTGATTATAAAACTGGTAGCTTACCTAGTAAGAAAGATGTAGAGAGTGGATTATCTCCGCAACTAATAATTGAAGGATTAATGTTACAAGAGGGTGGTTTTGGCATAGAAGTTAATAACGTAAAACAGATTACTTACATAAAAATTTCTAGTTCGAAACCAATAATCCAAACTTTAGAGATAGATCTCACTAGAGAGGAATTGGCTCGTCATAAACAGGGGATGATACGGTTATTGGAATATTATATAACGGATAAAAGCTTTTCATATGATATTGATTTACTAAAACATGATGACTATGTACATTTGGCTAGGAGAGACGAGTGATATACTCTTCTGCTTTGAAGAATTGGTTTCGTAAAACTGCGGGGAATTCGCATGCTCACGTACTAGCTGTACGCTCCGCTCACTCACCCCTTGTTTTACGCTCCAATTCTCCAAATCATTTGAGTATAGTATACTCAGAGTATATATAGGTAATGGTAGAACTAAACTTACCGTCCCTTATCTCTATTAGAGTGTTGTATGTTAGAAGGGGTGGTATCGGGTTTTATAGTGTTGCCTACAGATATATCGTCTTTCTTAAGAACTTTTATTAGACGGTGATATAGTTTAGAACCAGCTGTTTCTGTGCTGTGAAATTTGCTTAATATTTTTTCTAATGCAGTCTTACTGTTCTGTAACCCATCAGTTTTATTTGCTTTATCAATAGCTTGAATTGTTCCAACACCATTTTGAATAAAAGCCTCTTTTTGTTCCTCAGGTGATTTAACAAATGATTCAATATATTTCCTAAGCCCTGCCCCTAAATTTTTAATAGTTATAGCATGCTCTGGATGGATAATATGCTTTAGATCAGCTGGTGAGGATTGCAATTTTGAATATATTTTGTTTGTACCAGCCCCTATAGTTGCAATAGTTTCAATTTGTTTCGTTTTTTCCTGCAAAGAATTATGTGGTAATCTATCTATCAACACATCCATTTGTTTAGCTTGCTGACCAAATTTATCTAAATGAGGTTGTCCTTGAGCATATTCAGCAGCATATCCTTTAGCAAGTTCACCATGAGCATTTAGAGTGGTACCAATATTACCTTTAAACTCACCAAAATTTTGTCCAGTATCTTTTTCAGTTGGTGAAAGTACATTTGTGGTACCATCATCCAGCGATACCTGTATCTTTGCTTCTTGCTCTATGCCCATCTTTTCTATAGCTTCGGTAAGTTCAGGATTATATCTTGAATCAAAGCTAAAGTTGAGCATGCTTTTTAAGCGATTTACTTCCTCTACGAATTCTTCCTTTGGTTCACCAACAACATCAGCTATCTCTGATTTAAACTTTTCTAATTCTAACATAAAAATATCTTTAATTAATGTTGTTTAGCTTGAGTAATGGATTGCCACGACCTACTTGCGTGGTCTCGCAATGACGCTTATGTATGGTACTATATATTTTTATCTAAAACTAAATCTTTTGTTATTATTTGTTTTAATCGTACATTGGTGCTGATTACAAAATATCATTATTACTTCAAACTCTTTTAAAAATTCTCTACTAACAGTAATTTTATTGCCTTTACATTGGTTATTACCTAGCAGGTTAATATATATATCGACATTTTTACATATTTCATTCGAAGCAATTTGCTTCGAATCTATCAAACTAGAATCTATCAAAATTGTATATCCATTGGAAGTAAAAATATTTTTTTCTAGAGGAAATATTTTAGCATCCTTTTGACCAAACCAGTTAGCCCAATATATACGTTTAAATTCTGGCATCTCATTGGCATAAATGTCAAGTTCAGCATTGTTATTTTTTATACCAACAGCATTTAAATTTATATCAAATATGACATTAGGTTTAGGAGAGTTCAGCATTAAAATTACCGATATAATAATTATAATCAGACCCAAAAAATGCCATTTCGTTTTCCATAAACAAATCCAAAAGAAACCAAATAAGAAAGTAATTAAGCTAATTTTGGTTATATAGCCAAAATACCATACTGATAATGGTAACATGTTAGTAAATTTCACCGTTTCAATAATTATATTAATGAAAAAGCCTATTAATTTCAGACAATATTGGTCTATACCAAAGATCATGAAGAATAATGAGATAATAGATAATGGCATCAAAAAGAAAGACATTATCGGTATAGCGATAAGGTTCATTGGAATAGAGTAAGTAGGAAATGTATAAAATTGGTTTATTACAACAGGAGCAGTGACTATAGCGGCAAGGAAACTTGAATAAATATTAGAGGCAATATAAAATTTTATTGCAGAAAAGATGCCCTTACTTTCACCTAATATCCATTGATTTCTTATATAAAATTCATAACCAGCAGTTAGCGATAATACTGCAACAAAAGATAATTGGAAGCTTGGATGAAATATATATTCTGGATTCATTGATAATATTATGAACGCCGCAATCGCTAATGACCTTAGAGGGTACGGTTTTCGCCCTATCATAACTGCGTAAATAAAAATTGCCGTCATAATGAAGGCTCTGGTGGCAGCAATTTGCATACCGCTTAGTTGTAAATAACCATAACTACCTATTAAAGAACAAATTGCCGCAATTGATTTTATATCATAATTATAGGCAATATAATTTGATAAATTTAATAAAAATCTGGTGGATATGAAAAACAGCATTGCTACCAATGATAAATGTAAACCGGAAACGCAAAGTATATGAGATATACCGCTTTGTCTCATTTCCTTCATTAATTTTCTATCGAGGGCTTTGCTTTCACCTAGTAATATTGCTGCAGCAAAATTACCTTTAATAGAGCCAAGTACTTGGATTAGGCGGTTGTAAATATTTTTTTTAATTTTATAGACAAAACTATTAGTGTCGAGATCACTATATGCTATAATTTAAAGGGGGGACAGTGCATAACCAGTAGCATTAATATCCGATAAATATGCATAAAAGCCAAAATCATAGCCACCTGGCAGAATACTAGTTTGCGGTTTGTAAAGCCTTGCCACTAGGCTAATATTATCATTAATATTAATTTCTTGAGCATATTTTGCCGGCATACTTATCCTGACTTTTTGTAAAACCTGCTTAAGTTTTTGAATTTTTACTTGATATAATATAACTTGCATACCATGAGTAGTAGGTTTCATTGATTCTACCATGCCGCTTACTCTTGAGATTATAGGACTCCTAATAGTGCTAACATGTAGACTTGATACGCGATATTTGCCAACTAGCATACCACACGAAAAAGCTATAATTATCCCCGAAAGAAATCGCCCAAATATATTGTTTCTTACAATTAGTAGTGATAAGGAAATTGTGAAAATAGCTAAAATAGATATAAAAGAAGGTTCTTTACTTAAAGTAAAATAAGTGCCGATACCACAAATGAAGCTAACAAAATACCAAAGGCTGAGATGGTGATATTCTTGTTCTAAAATGCTTTTGAAAAGATTAAGAATTAACTTATAATTTTCTAGGATCATTACATTTAATAGTAGAGTTATTTTTAAGATAGTCTACTATTAGATGTAACGCAAGAAATCTATTCCTTCATCTTACCGTGAATATATAAGTCATAAGCTATTTGATAAAAACTAATAGCTTCCTCTACTAAACTAGGAATGTTCTCAATCTCTATTTTATCTTCACCCACTAATTTATAAGTTTTTGCTTGCTCCTGTGGGCGTAAGATAATTAAATGATTATCCTTCATAAAACCAAGCAATTGATAGGTGCTAATAAAGGCTCTGTTTGTCGGCATATTTAATATATCTTGACCAAAAAACTTACTATTATATGAGAAATTTAATAATCCTAAAATAGTAGGAACAATGTCAATTTGACTTGCTAAATTATCAACTATCTGTGGTTTTAATATATTAGGAGCATATATTAATAGAGGTATATGGTATTTATTAATCGGCAAATCAGTTTTACCAGCACTTGATGCACAATGGTCAGCCGTAATAACAAAGATAGTATTCTCAAACCAGGGGTGAGTTTTAGCTAGTTCAAGAAACTTACCAATAGCATAGTCAGTATATTTAACCGCTGCATTACGTCCACTACCAGATGGCAAATCAATCCTACCTTCAGTGAAAGTATAAGGACGATGGTTAGAGGTAGTCATAATTAATGAGAAAAATGGTTTGCCTTCCTTATAATTTTGATCAGCTAACTCTAGTGATTTTATTAGTATATCTTCGTCAGCTACTCCCCAAATATTAGAAAAACTTATTTCATTAGATTTTAAATTGCCTCGATCAACTATATTATAACCATTACCATGAAAATAATTTTGTAAATTATCAAAGTAGCTATAACCACCGAATAGGAAGTTAGTAACATAGCCTTGATCCTTAAAAACAGTAGATACATTAAATAACGACTGATTATCAGGGCGACGGATAATGGACGAACCAGGAGTTGGTGGTATTGATAAAGTAATTGCTTCCAAACCTCTTACTGTTCTAGTTCCTACTGCATATAAATTGGTAAAAAATATGCTTTGATCAGCTAATCTATCTAAATTTGGCGTAATATTTTGTTGATTGCCAAATTTACCCATGAATTCGCTACTAAGACTTTCTACGGTAATGAAAATAATATTATATTTTTTACTATTAGAAGAATTAGCTTTGATATAACGTGCTATAGTAGAGTCATCTGAGTATAGTTCTTCGTTTTTTGATAAACTAGTGCGAACAGTATCTAAAGCTTGTTTTTTATCAACTACTGGATAAAAACTATCATAATCCAAACTATTATTAAAAAAGGCAGAAAAAAACTGATAATTACCGTTTCTAGCAAGTTCGATAGCATATTTATTAGAATTTACATCAATTTTATTTGGGTTATAAAAATTAAAAGCAACTAGGCTAAACAAAAATAGTATTATCATGGAAAGAATATGCCTAGTGCTATTTAGAGTATTGGCGTGATTAGTTATATATTTCCTCAAGAAAAAACTAATTAATAGTGCAATAACTATAATGGCTAGTAATATTTCTACATAGGGCAAAGATTCCTTTACAGTTCCAATAATCTCATGGGTATAAATTAAATAATCTACCGCAATAAAATTAAATCTAACACCAAACTCATCCCAAAAAGTAATCTCGGCAATTGTAATAAATATTAAGAGAGCAATGGTACAGAAATAGCTAACAAAGCAACAGCTTAAATACAACAATTTATACCGAGCCAATAATTTATGGAAGCCAATGATCAGCAGTAAAATTACTGGTAAAAAATAACAAAGAGATACTAGATCATTGAGACTGCCAATAACAAAAATTGATGCTAGATCAGATATGGTTATTTGTTGTTGCCATAAAGCGTATGAGCTTAATAGGATGCGGGTAATAAACTGAAATATTAGATAAATTCTAACAATAGGAAAATGGAACAGTGTTTTTATCATTTAACAAGGTTTTTTAAATTATCATACTCCAATGCCCATCCAAGCGTTATTGCGAGACCATGTAATGGTCGAAGCAATCTATATTTACCCACTTTTTCTTGGATTGCTTTGCCACCTAGCAGTGGCTCGCAATGACGGGTTTTCAATTATCGTTTTCTTAAATTAACCCTATGTGCAATGACGTCTTAATTTACAGCACTCTAGCGTAAATATAATAGTCTCTATGTACTCCTTGCACAATCTCATATTTTTTGAGCGACCCTTCTTTAACAAAATTACACCGTTCCAGAACATTAATTGAGCGGATATTGTCAGTTATGACAGTTGCTTGGGTTCGAACAATTCCAGCATATTCTATAAATCTTAAAATAGCTTTGATAGATTTTAGCATAATCCCTTTACCCCAAAATGCAGGATCAAGATCATAGCTTATTTCCGCTTTGAGGTGCATTGCAGAGACGGTATTAAACCCAGCCGTCCCTATAAGTTTATTAGTATCCTTGAGAGAAATAGCCCAGTAAAATCCTCGATGATTACGAAATAAGCTGGACCAATATCTTAGCTCATCAGTAGCTTGAGTGATATTCGATGGACAATTTTGTTCTGTCAGGAATGGTAGCATTTCTGGCTTATTCATATAGGTAAAATAGTCTTCTGAATCATCACTAGTTAATTCTCTAAGCACTATATCGCCTAGGTCTAATATAGGAAATTGATGGTATATAGATTGGTTAAGCATATGTTAGAAGATAATTTATTTTTTATAATTAGCGGGGTCAGTTGCATTATTTTCTTCAAAGGCTTTAAGTCTAATTAAGCATGAATGACATGTACCACAAGACAACCCCTCATCTGATGGATCATAACAAGAAATCGTTTTAGAATAATCTACGCCTAATTCTATACCAGCCTTAATAATTTCTCCCTTTGACATATTTATTAAGGGAGCATGAATGGTAATTTGTTTGCCTGATACTCCTACAGCAGTTGCAAGATTCGCCAGATTATTAAAAGCTGCTAAATATTCCAGGCGGCAATCTGGATAATTAGCGGAATCAGTTGCGTGTACCCCTATAAAAATATCAAATGCTCCTATTATTTCACTGAATCCTAAAGCATAACTTAGAAATATGGTATTACGTGCTGGTACATAAGTAACTGGTATATCGTCCGGTAATTCACTATGATCTTTATATTTTGGTACGTCTATGCCACTGTCAGTGAGAGCTGAGCCTCCAAAGTTACGTAAATCAATATTTACAATTTTATGTTGTTTGACGTTATAGTTCTTAACTAATTGTTTAACCTTTTCCAGTTCAGCATTATTGCGTTGTGAATAGTTAAAACTCATGGCATGAATTTCGTAATTCATTTTTTTTATCATTGCTAGTACTGTAGCTGAATCTGCACCGCCACTCACTAAAGCTACTGCTTTTTTCATAAACAACCATCTATCCATTATATCATATTAGTATATAGCAAAATTTTTGTCCACTAAGCTAATTATAGGTAATTTTTTAAATATTTTCCAGTATGGCTCTCACTACAACAAGCAATATCCTTTGGAGTTCCGGTAGCTACTATGCCACCACCTTTATCTCCACCTTCAGGACCAACATCTATGATATAATCTGCTGTTTTTATAACATCTAGATTATGCTCAATAACTACCACAGTATTACCCATATCAACTAACTTATGCAGTACTTTAAGCAACTTATTAATATCATCTATGTGTAAACCTGTTGTTGGTTCATCAAGTATGTATAAAGTTTTACCAGTTGAGCGTTTTGATAATTCTTTAGCTAATTTTATCCTTTGTGCTTCACCTCCAGACAAAGTAGTAGCAGATTGTCCAATTTTTATATAACCGAGCCCTACTTCATTTAAAGTAACAAGTTTTTCATAAATTAGTGGCACTTTTTCAAAAAAACTCATTGCATCTTCAACCGTCATCTTAAGAACGTCAGATATGGATTTATCCTTATATTTAATTTCGAGAGTTTCTCTGTTATATCTGTCTCCATTACAAACATCACATTTTACATAAATATCAGGTAAAAAATGCATTTCTATTTTAATCAGACCATCGCCTTGACATGATTCACACCTTCCACCTTTAACATTGAATGAGAACCTACCAACTTTATAACCTCGTGCTTTTGCAGTTGGTAGTTCAGCAAACCAGTCTCTAATATGGGTAAATGCACCAGTATAGGTTGCTGGGTTTGATCTTGGTGTGCGACCTATAGGGGATTGATTGATATCAATAACCTTATCAATATATTCAAGACCGGTAATTGATTTATATTCTCCTGGGAAAATTTTTGAAGAAGGTTCTAAAAATTTTAAAGCTGCTTTATATAAAGTGTGAATTATTAAACTTGATTTGCCGCTACCGGATACTCCTGTGATTACAGTAAAACTACCCAGAGGGATTGTAATATTAACATTCTGTAGATTATTAGAAACAGCCCCTGTTAAGGTTATTACCTTACCGGAAGAGGATACCCTGGTATTTGATGGCACTTCAATAAATTGTTTGCCGCTTAAATAGCTACCAGTTATACTATTTTCACATTGTTTGATATCTTCAATTGTTCCTTGTGCTACTATATGTCCGCCATGAATACCAGCACCTGGTCCGACATCGATAATGTGATCCGATTCATACATTGTCTCTTCATCATGCTCAACAACCAGCACTGTATTACCAATGTCTCGAAGATTTTTTAGAGTTTCTATTAATCGAGCATTATCACGTTGATGTAAACCAATTGACGGTTCATCAAGTACATATAACACACCACTAAGCCCAGAACCAATTTGTGATGCCAAGCGAATACGCTGACTCTCTCCACCAGATAAAGTACCTGATTCTCTAGATAAGGCAAGATAATCAAGACCAACATTCATAAGAAATTGTAGCCTTTCCTTAATTTCCTTTAATATACGTTCGGCAATAGCCAGCTGTTTTTTATTGAGCTGTTTGTCTAATTGATTAAACCATTTTTGTAGTTGCAAAATACTCATGGCAGATATTTGACCAATATGCATATCAGCAATTTTAATACAAAGAGACTCCATTTTTAGTCTATAACCTTTACAAGATGTACATTTGTACTCTGCTTTGTATTTTAATAATTCTTCTTTTACTAAAGAAGAATCAGCCTTACGCTCTTTTTCTTGTAAGCTAGGTATTATTCCGGCAAAAGGTTGCTGGATAATCTGAGATTTAGAACCATCATGATATTGAAAATCTATAATATCGTCACCCGATCCATGGAGCAATACTTGTTGCACCTCATTTGGTAGTTCTATAAAGGGAATGTCTAATGAAAACTTGTAATGACTTGCTAAGGCTTTTAATGTTTCTAAAAAGAACTTTGAGGATATTTTACTCCAAGGGGCTATAGCTCCATTTCTAATACTAATTTTGTTGTCTGGAATAATTAAATCTTTATCAAGAAACATTTCTTTACCGATACCTTCGCATTTCGGACAAGCACCAAATGGGCTGTTAAAGGAAAAGATTCTTGGTTCTATTTCTGTAATCTGGAAACCAGAAACTGGACAAGAATATTTTTCTGAAAAAATGATCCTTGAGCCTTTGGTAAGGTTTGTCTCTACTCCGTTTGGTAAATCAACAATTTCAACATATACTAAACCATCTGCCAACTTAAGAGAGACTTCCAAACTATCTGCAAGCCTATTACCTAAATCATCTTCTAGAGAAATCCTATCAACAATTACTTCAATATTATGTTTTTTATTCTTATCAAATTTTGGTAGATTATCAATCTCATAAATTTCATTGTTAATTACCAATCTGCCAAAACCCTGTTTTTTAAGATCAAGAATTTCACGTCTGAATTCACCTTTCTGCCCTCTGATAATGGGTGATAAAATGTATAATTTACTTCCCTTAGGAAGATTACGAATAGCATCTATCATTTCTGATATAGTCTGATTCTTTATAGGTAAACCTGTTGCTGGAGAATAGGGTACTCCTACCCGTGCATATAGTAATCTCAAATAATCATAGATCTCAGTTATAGTACCCACTGTGGAGCGTGGATTTTTAGATGTAGTTTTTTGATCAATAGCTATTGCCGGTGACAAACCAGAAACTGACTCAACATCAGGCTTATCCTGAAGATGTAAGAACTGCCTAGCATAGGAAGATAGGCTTTCAACATATCTACGTTGTCCTTCAGCGTAAATAGTATCAAAAGCTAGTGAAGATTTACCAGAACCACTAAGCCCGGTAATTACCACAAACTTATTTCTTGGAATATCAACACTTACGTTCTTTAAATTATGCTCCTTAGCACCGCGAACTTTAATATATTCTTGCATAATAATTTATTATAAATTTTTAAGGAACTTAAAGAAACTTTCAAAAAATTTTCAAAAAACTTGTAGCATTATAGGTTGTTTTGAATTACTATTGCAATAATAAATTTTTAAATAAATTAGGTAATGATTTGTGGCTGGTAGTTTAAATAAGGCAATATTAATAGGTAATTTAGGACGTGATCCAGAAATTAGGCACACGGCTGACGGTAAAGAGATAGCAAGTTTCAGTGTTGCTACTTCTGAGACATGGAAAGATCGTGCTACCGGGGAGAGGAAAGAAAAAACCGAGTGGCATAGAGTAGTAGTATTTAGTGAAGGTTTGGTATCTGTTGTAAAAAATTATGCCAAAAAAGGAACTAAAGTTTATTTGGAAGGTAATTTGCAAACTAGAAAGTGGGTGGATAACCTTGGACATGAAAAATATACGACAGAAATAGTGCTGCAGAATTTCAACTCACAATTTATATTGTTAGATTCTAAAGGTGGTGGTACTCAAACAGCAGATTCTGTCGTGCCAAAAAATATGGTTACTAATTTTGACCATAGTGATCTAGATGATGAAATACCTTTCTAGAGTTGCGGTACTTTCTATATTTCTGTTACTTTCTTCCTGTGCTTCATCTATAGAGACAAGGATTGAGGAAGCAGAAAAACTAGCCTCAATAAACAGGTTTGAGAAGAAACTTGTTAAGGCGGGTGATTTTGTCATCACAACTTACCAACGTATCTCGGATAAAGATAGTCCTTATGTGTTTTATATTGAGGGTGATGGGAGTATTAGTATAGGACGCTATACCATTGCAGATAATCCAACCCCTTCCAAGGTTATGTTGTTTAAGCTTGCAATCCTTGATACTAGACCTAATGTAGTTTATATAGCTCGTCCATGCCAATATACACCAGTAGAATTTAATGCCAATTGCAATCAAGTCTATTGGACAGACAAAAGAATGGCTGAAGAGGTTATAGAATCAACAAATATAGTAATAGATACTATAAATAGTGGTAAACCAGCTAGTTTGGTTGGTTTTTCTGGTGGTGGTGGTATTGCTATCTTAGTGGCAGCAAGAAATAAGCATATTAAAGATATAATAACTATAGCTGGTAATCTTGATATTGAAAGTTTCAGTAAATATCATGGAACATACGCATTAAGGAAGTCATTAAATCCCATAGATTACGCCATAAAAATCAATAATATCCCACAATTACATATTTCGGGAAGCAAGGATGCAATAGTGCCAAGTAGTATTATGCATGGTTATGTAAAAGCTAGTTCTTCAAATTGTATACAACAAAAGATTCTCCCTAATATTACTCATACCAAAGGCTGGGATAAGGTATGGCAAGATGTACTAAAAATTAACATTACCTGCGAA
Organism: Rickettsia endosymbiont of Pseudomimeciton antennatum; assembly: GCA_020881195.1. Lineage (GTDB taxonomy): Bacteria > Pseudomonadota > Alphaproteobacteria > Rickettsiales > Rickettsiaceae > Tisiphia. Next base: position 43,265 of record JAJIYL010000008.1, read on the forward strand.
TATGACAAATAACACAAGATAATCTAATTCGATATAACTTGTTATATTAAATTCAACGGTATTTTAGTTTTCTTTTGCCCATAAGTCCATACTATATTGTTTACAATATTCAAGCATAGATACAGTATTAGAGTGATTTATCCCGAACTCTTTTACTTGCTGCTTACCAAAAAATTTATAGCTAGATAAATTTTTTGTTTTACATGCAGCTTTAGCTCCTTGACTATACAATTCGCTAACTTGTGCAACATTTTTACGATTATCTCTATATAAATAATAATATATGCTGTAAGCTTTATTATAGAATCCTATTGCTTCTTTTATCTTATCTTGGGCAAATAGAATATTACCTTGTACGAAGTAGCTCGCTGCTAGCTCTGGATCTTCCAAATAATCTGCATCTTTGGGATTCCTACGTTCGTCAGCTAAAAATATGGAGATAGCCTGGTTAACATGATCTGAGGATTGGTCTAGCTTACCCATCCCTAGCTCACTTCTTGCCATTTGAGTATAAATACGACCAAATATTTCAGGAGCCTCTTTTTTGCAAGACTCACACAAACTATGTAATTTTTTAGCTTGAGCATATGCTTTTTGGTATTCTTCAAGATAATTTAATATCTCTGCTTTAAGTAGATAAGGGTTTGTAAGTAATAGGTCATCAGGACTTAGTCCATTTTTAATGGATACTTCTATAACTTTATTGATTTTCTCTAATGATTCGGTATATTTCCCTTGGGCAAATAATAATTTTGCCATTACACTATGTATATAGCTTATGCTATTTTTATCTATTAGTTCTGCATTAAACATTTGTTCCATAATTTGAATATTTTTTTCTGCTTCTTGAAGCTGTCCTAATGCAATATTAGATATTACTAAATGATACAATAAATTCCATTTTACATGTTCATAATCTTTCACATTATCAAATATTTCTTTCGCTCTTACAAAATACTTTAGTGCCATCCTATAATTAGAAAACCCCCTATGATATCCACCTATTGCTTGTACATACCTCGCATATGTACATTTTTCATCATTATTCATTAACCATAACTTAAATTTTCCTTCCTGGTCAACTTTATTAAACCAATTAATCTTTTTCTCTGCATCAGAGTAATTAAAAGAATTATGATATTGAATCATTATTTGCAAATTAAGTTGCATAAGTTTATATATATTTGCATTATACTCTTCTGAATTTTTTAAAATTATTTCAAGATTTTCTTGAATAGTTTTAGCACTTCTGAAAATGCGAGCCTGTAATACATTCTTTGGTACATAATTTATTAATTTAGTAATGATGTCATCTAAATAAGCTTTATTATCCTCAGCACAATTAATCTCGGCTATTTTCTGAGCAATAACATCATGCATTTCAAAGATAGGATTAGTGTCATTAGGATCAATGTTAGATATTAAGGCAAATTTAGACAATTGATAAAGATCATCATTCATAGTATTTTTATCGTCAGTAATAAAACTTAATAATTCTTTCGAGAAACCTTGATTATTTATTAAGGCTATTTTATTTAGTAATTTTCTTGAGCTTGGCTTTAATTCATTGATAGCAAACATAATGTTGAATTTAATTTTGTCTGTTGATTGTTGGATTTTTCTCTTATATTCTTCTCTATTTAGACCTTTTACATTGTTTAATAATTGTGCCCCTTGTACCATCAAGATAGGATAACCGGTAAATTCTTCGCTCAAGAATTCTGCTAATTGGGGATCATTATTTTCTAGAATATTATTAGCAAGAGCAATGACATCATCTTTTTCAAAGGGAGTCATTTTGATTACGTTAGGTAATATTTCGCTATCTTGGGAACAAAATATAACGTGTCCGTTATGTTCCCAATTAATGAACTCTTGAGCTTTTTTATTTGTACCTATCTTTAGATTATCGAATATCAGTAACCACTTATCTTGATTCGATAAATAACTCATTACTTCTTTTCGTGCTAACATTATATCTTCTGATAATATTAGATTAGATTTATTAGTACTATTAATAGCTTTTGCTAGCTTTAGAAATTCTTGATTAATATCTAAATTACAGTCAATAAACCAAATAAGTTCATAATTATTTTGGTTCTCATAAGAATACATTCTAGCAAGTTGGGTTTTCCCCATGCCACTGGTACCTATAATGCTTACTTGTCTATGTTTTATTAAATTATTCTTGAGCAAATTTAGTTGTTTGACATGATTGACAAAATAAGTAACTGGTGTAACAAAATTAGATATAAATATTTGTTGTTGAGCGAATGAATTATGCGGCATTATTAATAATATAAAATATTTTTTCATTTTTTTGCTCCTAGTAAACGGTTTCAAGAAGGTATGTTAATTCATATTAATTTTAGTTTTATCTACTAAATAATATTAACATGACTACGACATATTTTACAACCAAAATTACATTTTCATACCATTAAGGGATATACTGCTATTAGTCTCTATACTCTTATCTTTCTACATCTAAAAGTTATAATTTTTAAATTACCCTAATTGTGTAACTTATCGCTAGTAGTTCAAAATAAGTGAAAATTAGCAATTTTTTTATTGTAATTTATTTTTCTATACTCCATATTGATTGAGTAAGTAATACTATAATATATCAAGACTTTTTGTAGAAGTCATTTATACTGAGGAATTTGAATGATACTCTCCACCTCAAGCCGAATTTTGGGTGAATCTTGTCCTGAATTCGCCTATATTCACAGAACCTAATATCACTTGAGTAAGCCTTAATGCAAGCTATTATCCGCCTTATATTAACAAATCCACAAATCATATCTAAATTTAGGACTGGTTTTTCATACTTTTCTATATTCATTTTTATGGGTTTTGCTACTTTTGTATCTTCATCGATCAATAAATTCATTAATGATACTATGTCAATTACCATAGCGGAACCAGAAATAGTTGAGTCCTTGAAAGAACTATCGGATGAAATCTCCCAAATTGTCACGGTCAAAAAAGGTGATACATTAAAGGCAATACTTTTACACCAACAAATTCCAAATAAAGAAATAACCCAAATTATAAAACTAGCCAAAGACAAGAATATTGATTCTTCTCTGAAGATAGGACAACAACTGGTTTTTGATTATGAAATAAAAATTATTGAACAAGATGATGAAGATCTTGCTTCTGAGTCACGTACATTGAATAAACTGACTATAGCGTATGATAAAGTCAAATCTTTAGAAATTATTAGAGAAGGTGAAGATTTTCTTGCGAGAGACATAACTAAAGTTTTCAATAAACTCTTAACCAAATCGTCGGTAGTTATTAATTCAAACTTTATGTCAGCTTTAAAATCGTTAGGGCTATCAAGTAATAGTATAAGTGAAATGATCCACTCGTATAGTTATCAAATTGATTTTCAACGACAAATTAAAAATGGTGATACTGTAACTGTTATAACCGAGAAATTTGTTACCGAGGATGGTAAATTTTCTCATCATGGGAAGGTTTTATATGTATCGCTTAATTTATCCGGTAAGGAGTATAATATTTTTCGATATTCTCCAAATAATACACCAAATAATCATGATTTCTTTTCTGAAGATGGTAAAAGTGTCAAAAGAAGTTTGCTTAGGACACCGGTCAAATTAGTTAGAGTTTCCTCTCATTATGGTAATAGACATCATCCTACTTTAGGTTATACCAAAATGCACAAAGGTGTTGATTTTGCTGCCCCAACTGGTACGCCAATTTATGCGGCAGGCAATGGGGTGATAACTGAAATAGGGTGGAAATCTGGTTACGGAAAATTTATACAGATCAAACATAGTCAGAATTTATCAACTGCTTATGCCCATGCTTCTAATTTTGCTAAAAATCTTAAACCAGGAAGTATAGTGAAACAAGGGCAAATTATTGCCTATGTTGGTAGTACTGGTAGAACTACTGGAGCACATTTACATTATGAAGTTAAAATAAGTGGTAAGAACGTAAACCCTATGCACGTTAAATCTACCCCTGGTATAGAGCTTACTGGCAAGCAATTAGCAAAATTCAAACAATTTAAAAGTAATATAAGGTCTTTAAGTAGTGAGCTTGATAATAAGTCTGAAATTGCTGAAAGTTCAGCAACGAAATTTCTTTAAAATTTTATCAAAAAAGCTATATAATTTAAGTTATTATGACTTCAGACAAACCTAAGCACGATAAAATCTTTCGCAAATCTATGGAGAACCCAATAGTTGCTAAAGAGTTCCTGGCAACGCATTTGCCTAAAGATGTGCTGGCTTTAATCGATAGTACAACTCTAAAATTAGAAAAAGATAGTTTTATTGAGCCAGACTTGTCTGAAACTATATCTGATGTATTATTTTCTGTTAAGTTTAATGATAAGGATGGCTATATTTTTTTGTTATTGGAGCATCAAAGTACTGTTGATAAAATAATGGCGTTTAGGCTATTTAAATATATGATTAATATTTGTGATCGATATTTAACTACTAATCCTAAATCTAAACGCCTTCCATTAATTTATCCCCTAATACTTTATAACGGCAAGAAGAAATATAACGCACCGCTTAATATATGGGAGTTATTTACCCATCCAGACTTAGCCAGATGCTTCTGGACCAATGATTATCAGCTTATTAACGTGCATGATATCCCTGACGAAGAACTCAAGAAAAAAGTATGGTCTGGGATTTTGTTATTTTTCCTCAAACACATCCACGAGCGTCAGTTACTGAAAAGATGGCAAGAAATCTCCCATCTCTTGCCTGAATTGAGTAAAATAACCATAGGCTATGATCACATAAGAAATCTATTGCACTATACTTTGACCTTTATCAAGCAAAGTGATAAAATAAAGTTAGAAAAAATATTAAAAAATAGTTTAACTAAAGAAAAAGGAGAGGAACTTATGCCTAGTATAGCTCAAGTATGGAAAGAAGAAGGGATTCAAATTGGTAAAGCTAGAGGTGAAGCTGAATTAATAAAAATGATGATAAAAAATGGTAACTCTATTGAGGAAGTAGCAAGAATGACTAGATTATCTATTACAAGAATCAATGAACTATTGAAAGTATAGTAAACTGGTGTTATTAGCGAGGAGCCACTTTAGTGGCAATGAAGCAATCTAATGAATGTGGATTGCCACGACCATTACGTGGTCTCGCTAATAGACATCTTGTACTTTTCTGGAATTTTTAAATTTCCACGGGGTTTAATACTAATTAGGTTAGCTATAATCTATAAAAGACTACAAACAAAAAATAGGAGATATCTAACATTATGGTCAAGAAACTAACTAAATTATTAATCATGATAACCTTATGGGGTAATACAGCAACAGTATATGCAGAAAAATCCACTAAAGTTAATAGAAGAGATGATATGCCTAACAAATTTAACAGAACAGTATTACTAGAAGATTCATTGCCAAATTATGTAACTGCAGATATTTCTAATCTAGAAGCATCGTCAAAAACATCAATAAGAATACCTGCAAGTCCTATTAAATTTCCTTTATTTAAGGAAGATAAAAAAGATATAGACAGACTTATAAAGAAGTTTAATAATAAGAAAAAACGAGAAATTGTTTTTTCAATATCTAGTAGAGAACCGTTAAAGAAATGGCGTCCAGATTTAACTCAAACTATTCGTGACACTCCGCGTGTTAACTGTTTTACTCAAACTATTCCTAACACCCCATGTATTAACCCAGTTTATATACCTATTGGCATTAGAATGCCTGAAGATGATGAATATTTTTATGTAAGAAAAAATGAAACTAGTCCGGTGAGACGTTATAAGAAAACCTTAAGGCAAAAGATGGAATCGAAAATTAAATGCGTATACTATTAACATTTAAAAAGATATTACTAATTATTCGTCAGAATAGTCGTATAGTTGTTAAATTGGTGATTATAGATCAATTAGTAAAATGGTGGTTTATAAATTATCTAAGGGGTAAGATTGGTCTAACCCTGAAAGTAACGAGCTTTTTAGATATAGTTTATAGCTGGAATTATGGTATTAGTTTTGGAATGTTCCGAAATTATTACCAGTATAGTAATATGTTTTTGATGGTTGTTAACTCTGCTATTATAATATATTTATGGTATATCTTATTAAAATGTAAGACAATGACAGGTTTTGTTGGCTATAGCTTTGTCATTGGTGGAGCTATTGGTAATTTGGTAGATCGTTTTGTTAATGGAGCGGTATTTGATTTTATTTATTTTCATTATCAAGATTTTGGTTTTCCAATATTTAATCTAGCTGATAGCTTCATTTCATTAGGTGCAATGTTCTTATTGCATGATTATTATAAGACTAAGAAAATTGTTGAACAACAACAAGATGTTCAATATAATCACACTGTGATACAGGCTGAAGCAGATAGGATTCGTGAGCTTGATTTTAAGAAAAATATAAATTTAAAAGGAGATTGAGTGCGTATAATTTTTTGGTTATTTGCTACTGTAATAATGCTGTCTGCGTGCAGTAAAAAAGTAAAAGAAACAATAGGGATAGTGACGCCTGGTCCTAATGAGTACAGGGTTGAGCGTAATAAAACTTTAGAAATGCCTCCTCACTATGACTTACCTGCTATTGAGACAAAGGATAAAGAAAGTCATAAAGCCTCTTCTCCAAAAACTCTTAATGATGGTGAACAAGCTCTCATAGAAGAAATAGGTAGGTAAAACTAATTATATAATTTTTTTACTTTTTCACTTAGTGGACAGAAATTTTGGTATATACTCAAAGATATAGAGAAACAATAATTGCCGGAGTTTAAAATAAGGTGAGTGATAATAATAAAAGCGTTGTACTGAATTTTGGTCCACAACATCCAGCTACCCATGGGGTTTTAAGATTAATCTTAGAAATGGATGGTGAGGTGATCAATAAGGCAGACCCGCATATTGGTTTACTGCATCGTGGTACTGAAAAATTAATTGAGTATAAAACATATCTACAAGCTATACCATATTTTGATCGATTAGATTACGTATCGCCAATGTGCCAAGAACACGCCTTTGCCTTAACAGTTGAAGGATTGCTTGGCTGTGAAGTCCCAAGACGAGCTCAATTTATTCGAGTGCTATTCTCTGAGCTTACTCGTATCCTTAATCACATACTTAATATCACAACCCAAGCTCTAGATGTTGGTGCTACTACACCTCTATTATGGCTATTTGAGGAACGTGAAAAAATTATGGAATTTTATGAGCGGGTATCTGGTTCTAGAATGCATGCAAATTATTTTAGACCTGGCGGCGTTGCACAAGATTTACCAGATGGTATATTAGAAGATATCCATATTTTTATTCAGCAATTCTCTAAAAAATTGCAAGACGTCGAAACTTTGTTAAATAACAATAGAATTTGGAAACAACGCCTAGTAGATATCGGAGTAGTAAGCCAGAAAGAAGCTATGGATTGGGGTTTTTCTGGTCCAATGCTGAGAGGCTCAGGCATCGCATGGGATCTTAGAAAAACCAACCCGTATGATGTATATGATGAACTAGATTTTGATATACCAATTGGCAAAAATGGTGATTGTTATGATAGATATTTGGTTCGCATTGAAGAAATGTACCAATCACTTAAAATTATACAACAATGTCTTGAGAAAATACCAGAGGGCAGCATTAAAACTGATGACCCTAGAATTGCCCCACCAGCAAGAGAGGAAATGAAAGAATCGATGGAAGCAATGATTAATCATTTTAAACTTTACACTGAAGGATATGACGTGCCACAAGGTGAAATATACCGATTTGTTGAAGCACCAAAAGGTGAGTTCGGTGTATATTTATACTCTGATGGAACAAATAAACCTTATAGATGCCGTATTAAAGCTCCTGGATTTGCTCATCTTCAAGGTCTAGACTTCATGTCGAGAGGACATTTGATGGCAGATGTGGTAACTATTATTGCCAGTCTTGATATTGTTTTTGGAGAGATTGACCGATGAATGATGAACCACTAAATTTCAGTTTTAATGATGAGAATTTAAAAAAAGCTCAGGATCTTATTAAGAAATATCCTGAGAATAAACAAAAAAGTGCAATCCTGCCGTTACTTGATCTTGCCCAACGGCAAATGAATGGTTGGTTACCTAAAGCATCGATAGAATATGTAGCAAATTTTCTAAATATACCTTTCATCAGAGCATATGAAGTTGCAACATTCTATACTATGTTTAATCTACAGCCAGTAGGGCGATATCACATACAAATTTGTGGTACTACCCCCTGTTGGCTAAGGGGTAGTGATAAAATTGCTGCTATTTGTCAAAAAAAACTTGCTATTAATTTCGGTGAGCTGACAAATGATAAAAAGTTTAGCCTTACAGAAGTTGAGTGTTTGGGGGCTTGTGTTAATGCACCAGTTGTCCAAATCAACGATGATTTTTTTGAGGATTTAGATGAAGAAGGAATGGTTAAGTTGATTGATAGCCTTACTTAATAGACTTACCTAGTATAAGTCAACCTAGTTGGTGATTTTGTCGTCGAAACTTGCCTCCGCTCCTCACGTACGTTTATGTACGCTGCGGTGCTCGGCTTCGTTTCTCCTAAAAATCCCTCAACTATTTTTGACTTATCCAGGAAGTCTAATATTTATTTTATATAAGGAGTTTATGGAATGAATAGTTTTTTAACAAACGAATTTTCGTATGGAGTTATCATGGGATATTATGGTCCCATTTGGTCCGATGAAGCACTTAGCGATTATGCTGATTTTTGTGTTCAGTATGGGCATAAATATTTTATCTATGCCCCTAAAAAAGAAATATTATTACGAGAGAACTGGGCTACACCTTTCACTGAACAGCAAATTCAACGGTTGGTACAAATTCGTGATAAGTTTGAGAATCGTGGAATTAAGTTTGGTATTGGTTTAAGTCCATTTGGTCTTAATAGTTTGGATGATACAGGAAAAGCAAAATTAAAAGTAAAAATTGACCAAATCAATAGTATTAACTCTACTATCTTAGGAATTTTCTTTGATGACATCGATAAAGCGTCAATTTATCCAGAATTGGCAATTGCCCAAGTAGAAGTTGCTGAATATGCCGCAACAATCAGTACTGCTAAATCCTTTATATCTGTACCAACCTACTACAGCAATGACCAAATTTTACAACGTGCTTTAGGTCCAACTCCTCCAACATATCTTACTGACTTTAGTAAAATAGATCAGAAATTTTCTATATTTTGGACTGGCGAGCATATTCTCAGTAGCGGATACACTGAAAATGAGCTTGATACTATTTCTAAGATATTCAAACGTAAGGTAGTATTGTGGGATAATTATCCGGTCAATGATACGGTATATCTAACGGATTATTTGCGTATTTTTGCTATAACAGCAAGACCTGCTGAACTTTCTTCTTGGGTCTCTGGAATTGCCTTTAATCCTATGTTGCAACCATATATGTCTATGATTCCAATGGCAACAGCAAAAAATTTATTTTCCTCAACATGGTATAATCCGCGTCAAGCATATTTACAAGTGCTTAATGAATTATGTGGAGCGAAACTTGCTCAAGCAATAGACCAAAATCTACCATATTTTTTATGGCGTGGAATAAAGCGGACTGAGCCAGTGAATATTGATCGTATGCTTAAATTATTTGGATTATTCACTGAGCAGCGAGAGCAAAAATTTACATCTGAGATTATTCAGTTGCTGAAACACCCTTGATCTTTGGTGGTTGTTGATGAATCGGGAGCGAGGTAATTATTCCCAACTTGTGAACGTTCACGGAAAAAAGTTAAAGTACAAGACGTCATTGCGAGGAGACCGTAGGTCGGCGAAGCAAGAAAGTGGATTGCCACGACCTACTTGCGTGGTCTCGCTAATAGACGCCTTTTCGACTACTATTTTCTTAATTGCTGACGCCTATGTGCAATGACGTTGACTAGATTCCGGCGTATGTAACAGATGCGAAACGTTTATAGAACAGAAAGCATACCAGCATCAATGACATCTCCAGTACAATGAACGCCATCCTCTTTGACATCATGGTTATCAGCAAATGAGCTATCACTTGATGAATTTACATCTAATACTGTATCTCCAGTAGACTCATTTTCACTATGGAACATATTAGTAAAACTATGCCATAAAGAACTGAATTTCGAAGTAACTGTATGAGCAAAAGATGTAAAAGGTGACTTTGTATTTGTTGCCTTAACAGTGTATATTGCATCATGAGTCTTACTGATAGGAGAATAAACATCGTCTAGATTAACTCTGCTTGATACTATATCAAGATTTGTTGCATCTTCAGCAGGGTCAATTGTTTCACTAATACTATTATCAAAAGAAGGTGAAATTGTAGATGGGTTTTCATTACTATCACTCGGCAACTCTGCAGGTAAGTCTGTTATTTCTACAGCAACCTCAGGTTCATTACTAATAGCAGAAGATTCCAATATGATTTCTTCTTCCTTATTGCTTACTGACTCTGCAACTACACTTGTTTCGTTTGTAGTATCAGTAATACCAATTTCTTTATTGGCATCATTACTAATGGTATCAGAAGAAACTTTAGCTCCAATAGCAACAGATGAAGAGGTTGTAAAAGGAGGAATGTCTAGTTCTACTATAACTGTATCACTGTCTGTATAATATGCGTGGCAATTATGAGGTATCTTACTTTTAGATAAGAAATCGCTCAACCCCCCTCTGAATTAAGTACTTCTAGCATTTTGTTCCTGGATATTTTCAACATAACTTTTCTCCTAATAAATTAATTTGTTAATAATATATACAAGTATTGTGTTCGTATAATACGGGCATCATAGTATTTCTAATATGAATTACAAGTACTATTTTCGTTTATTACAAATATTTAGTTGAATATTTACGCATAAACCCCGTGGCAATTTAAAAATTGCAGAAAAGCACAAGACGTCATTGCGAGGAGGTCCGTAGGTCGATGAAGCAATCCATATGACAAGTTTCATGGATTGCCGCGTCGCCGCAAAGCGGCTCCTCGCAATGACATATATGCAATCCAAATGTCATTGCGAGACCACGCAAGTAGGTCGCGGCAATCCACATTTACTGGATTGCTTCGGCTGTGTCTCCTATCAATGACATCTTAATCTTTTAAACTAGTTATAGGGCTTTGTAGTCCACGTATAAATTCTTCAGCGTTTAAGACTTTTCTTCCTTCTTGCTGTAATTTTTGGATGATTAGAGTTCCCTTACCACAAGCTATTTCCAGGACACTATTATTATTGATCACGGTACCAGGCGGCAAATTAATATCTAAATCACTATAATACGCTTCTAGAATCTTTATAACTTTACCTCTATATTCAAAATATACACCAGGCCAAGGATTCATACCTCGAATTCTACAATCTATTTTGTAAGCAGTCTCACACCAATCTATCTTTCCTTCTTCTTTCTTAAGTTTATGAGCATAAGTTACTCCATTTTTATCCTGGGTAATTCTTGGTAAATTATCAATATTATCTAAGGTTTTAACCAATAAACCAGCTCCTATTGTCGCACATTGGTCATGTAAAACTGGTAAAGTTATTCTAGGAGAAAGTGACAATGAATGCTGCAATATAATATCACCAGTATCCAACCCTTCATCCATCTGCATTATACATACAGAAGTTTCTAAATCACCTTCTATAATAGTACGTTGCAATGGAGCTGCCCCCCTATGACGTGGTAAACTTGACGGATGAATATTAAGACATCCATATTTTTTAGCTTGCAGGATAACTTGCGGTATTAAAAACCCATAAGCAACTACCACTATTATATCCGCCTCAATTGAATTAATTAAATGGGTTATCTCTTCGGTTCTCAAGGTCTTAGGGGTATAAGTTGGAATATTATATTTTGATGCCAAGATATGTACAGGCGATGCTACCTCATTTAGTCCTCTCCCTTTAGATTTTGCAGCTTGAGTAAATACGCCGACAACCTGGTGTTTGTTGCTGTTAGTTAACTCCCTAAGAGTGGGGACAGCAAATTCTGGTGTACCCATAAAAATTACTTTCATAAATTATTATTTTTTAGCTTTTTTAATTTACGTAATGCTATATCCTTTTTTATATTACTCAAATAATCAACTAACAACCTACCATCTAAATGATCCATCTCATGTTGAATAACCCTAGCAAGCCAACCATCAGCTTTTAATTCTTGCTGTATATTGTTATAATCTAAGAACCTTATACTTATAGACTCAGACCTTGCTACCTCAACCCGTTGTTCCGGTAAAGACAAACATCCTTCTACTGCTACGACTAATTCTTTAGATTTGTCTATTATTTCTGGATCTACGATAAATAACGGATAAAAATCTACAGCTCTTTCTGTATCGTCATTATTTTGTAAATCAACCACTAATATACGCTTAGCTATTCCGAGCTGAATTGCCGCAAGTCCTACCCCATGATCATGATACATGGTTTCAACCATGTCATCCATCAACTTTCTTATAGTATCATTAACTGTGCCTACAGGCAAAGATTTTTGCTTTAATCTTGAATCTGGAGCAGTCACAATAGGTAACACAGACATAATATTTTAAAACCTTAGATCATTTATCAGAACACTTACTATGTGCTAAACCCTGTATTATAACATAAACTAGCAAATAAGTCCAGTGTAGGCTATAGCAGTGTAGGCTATAGCTGTTCAGCAATTATAAATTCAAAAATATTAGTTTAAAAACAAGCTAATATTATAATTATTAAGTTAAGAATAATATTTAATTACTAACTTTTTAGATAGTTATTACTCCAAATTGGTATCTATAAGTTGCAATTAGAACAATATTACTGTCATTTACATTCTGAATTTATAATTGCTGATAGCTGTTAGGAAAAATTATAAAAAATATTCTTTGCTAAATCCATTACAATTGTGTTACATTCCGCAATAGCTTTTCAGAATTTAGGAAAATTATTGATTAGATTATTCCTTGATTATTAATCATTTCCTAATAATCTAAAATTATAGTATAATTCATATAATATAACTTACAAAAATTTAAGTGAATATGTTTAATATTACTGCAAAAAATAAACAACTAGATAGAGCTAAAGTATCCAGTATTTTTTGTAAACTAGGACAAAAAGAAAAAAAAGGAAAGACTAAAATCAGTGAATTGTTAATTGATTTTCATGAAAATGGTCTTCTACTGATGATGCTTTTCTTTGCCATACCAATTGCAATTCCTTTGCCGTATCCTCCGGGTTTTACTACTATAGTAGGGATTCCCTTGATTATTTTATCGATGCAGATGTTGCTTGGCTTTAGACAAGTTTCTTTACCATCCAAAATTAATAACTATCAAATTAGCAATGATATACTTATTAATATAAGTAACAAGATTGTGCCAAAAATTAAATTGGTAGAAAAATATATACGACCAAGATTTAGTTTTGCAACCTCTATATATTGCGAACAATTTATTGGCTTAGTATCACTGATTTGTGCTATTGCCATAGCAATACCTTTACCTCTAACTAATGCTATACCTGCACTTGGTATTACTATAATGACACTAGGTCTGTTAAATCGAGATGGATTAACTATATTTCTTGGGTTTATGGTTTCTATAGTTGGTCTTATTATAGCTGTTATAGCAATTACTGCTAGCTGGATTAGCCTAAAATATTTATTTAATCTATTTTTCTGACGTTATTCTTCCAATGAAACAAAAATTATATCAAGGATCAAGTAAAATTCTTTATCAGTCACAAGAAGATTTTGCTTTTATTATGTCCTTTACTGACAAAATCACTTTAGAAAATGGCGAAATTTTTGATATTTCGGGTAAAGGAGTACTAAATAATAATATTTCATCCTTTATAATGAGTAAGCTCGATATGGTGGGGATAGAAAACCATTTAATTGAAAAAATGAATATGCGTGAACAATTAATACAGTCTGTGGATATTTTTCCCATTCAAATATCGATTTCTACAGTAGCATGTGGCAGGTTTGTAAAGGAGTTCTCAATGGAAGAAGGATATGTATTCGATCACCCAATTATCGACTTTAGAGTTAGAAGTAGAGAATTAAAACATCCTATAATTAATGAATATCAAATACTGAATTTTGGTTGGTTAAATAAGCAGGAAATTGATGAAGTGAAACATCAAGCCATTAGAATACATGATTTTTTAAGTGGATTATTTACAGGTATTGGTATAAGACTTGTTGAATGTATACTAGAATTCGGTAGAGTGTTTAATGGTGAAGGCTTTATGGTAATGTTGGCAGATGAAATCAGCCCTGATAATTGCCGTTTATGGAATATGAGCAATAATGAGAAACTTGGAGCAGAAATGATTGCCACTGATCCAGAAAAAGCTATTAAATCTTATCAGGCAATAGCTGAATTATTAAAAGATAAAACTTATAGCTAATCCGACTAACATGATAAAAATGAAACATCGCTTTAATTTATTGCTTATATTTATCTGGTTTTATCAATTTTTTATCTCTCCCTTACTTGGTATTAATTGCCGTTTTTATCCGTCATGTTCAGAATATGCTAAGTCAGCAATAATGATACACGGTAATATTAAAGGATCATGGTTATTTATTAAGAGAATAGTCAGGTGTAATCCTTTCTGTCATGGTGGATGTGATCCTGTGCCTAATCAGGACGATTGTAACTAAATACTGGTAATAAAAACATTAATAACTATATATACAGTGTACATACTATGTTAACACATTAGACTTCTTTCATAACTCTACTTCTGCTGGTAATTTGTGCGTCGAGCCTAGACTCGCATCCTCACGTACATTTAAGTACGCAGCAAGGCTGCGTTCCGTGTCTCCTACAAATTCCCTAGCAGAAGTGAGTTATGAAAGAAGTCTATTATATATTTGTTTGTAAATTGACAAATAATACAATCTTCTATACTATCAAATAACAAAATTTGTGACATCAATGGTAGGTTCTATTAACTAAAGTGTAATATGGTTAAGCAAAGCTGAAGCTTAACTAATCAATCTGATCAATTTAAAAAAATAGCATATTTATGAACATTAAAGTTAAAATTAAAAAATTAGAACATTCTGTAGATATTTTACCTGATTATGCTACCCAGCAGAGTAGCGGTATGGATCTAATAGCAGCAAATATTGAGCCAATCACTATTAAATCGCAAGAAGTAAAGTTAGTTCCAACGGGAATTTGCATAGCCTTGCCTACTCATTTAGAAGCTCAAATCAGACCAAGATCAGGTTTAGCACTAAAACATGGCATTACTGTACTAAATTCACCTGGTACAATTGATGCCGACTATCGTGGCGAGATAAAGGTAATTTTAATTAATCATGCTAAGGAAGATTTTGTAATTGAACGTGGCATGAAAATTGCTCAGATGGTTATCGCTAGATATGAGCAGATATTATGGGATGAGATGGATTTGTTAGATGAAACCCATAGAGGTTCTGGCGGATTTGGCTCAACTGGAAAATTTTAAATGATGCTTTTTTGGTATGGGAAATTATACTGTAGCAATGAACCGAACAAATTCTATTATCTTTTTATAATTTTATTAATTCTGCTTTTTTGGTTAAAGATTCTATGCCATTTAAGTCAGTAGCAGTTACCCATAATTGTAATCCTAATTCTAGGAAAAGATCAATTAAGTACTGCCTTCTTTTGCTATCAAGATGAACAAACACCTCATCTAACAGTAAAATAGGCATAGCGATATTTTCTTTAATAGCATAATTAACTTGGGCAAGTATTATTGCAATGAGCATAGCCTTCTGTTCACCGGTAGAACAGTGTTTAGCTAGTGCATTTTTTTCTTTATGAATAACTACAAAATCACTTTTATGAACTCCAAAATTAGTACGATTAGACATCTTATCACGAATACGACAGCCCACTAATTCTTTTTTTATAAAATCAATGTCTATATCATAATTTTTTGATATTTTTTCTTCTATAACCCCATTAATTGATAAAATAGCTTTAGGAAACTCATTATCCAAATCATCAATAGTTTTTTGGATATGTTCTAAAATTTTCAGCCTATTAATAACGATTTCAACTGATAGTTCTGCCATTTTTTCTTCAATTACTCTAAGCCAACTTGTATCAACTTGGTCTTGTAATAGGATTTTACTACGTTCATACATATAATATTCATATTTACTAACTATTCCTGCATGAGACGGATTAAAGTTATAAACAATCCTGTCAAAGAATTTACGTCTATCACTAATACCGGAAGAGAAAATACCATCCATTTGGGGTGTAAGCCAAATCATAGCAGAGAATTTGCTTAGTTCATTATTTTGTATTTTAACACCGTTAAATTCTGTAAAGCGTCTATTAGATTGACGTTTTACACCCGTTAAAATTTCAACTAGTCCAAGTTTACTATGTAATAGCGTATAAGCCGAACAATGTTCTACTCCTCTTTGACAAATATTATCTAATTTGGCTGATCTTAAACCTTTACCAGGTGAAAATAGTGATATTGATTCTAAAATATTAGTTTTCCCACTA
The DNA here is from genome assembly GCA_020881195.1 of Rickettsia endosymbiont of Pseudomimeciton antennatum. GTDB lineage: Bacteria > Pseudomonadota > Alphaproteobacteria > Rickettsiales > Rickettsiaceae > Tisiphia. Next base: position 59,778 of record JAJIYL010000008.1, read on the forward strand.
CCATTTTCCCCTATTAATATAATAGGGTTATTACCAGTGTTAATCTCTAAATCCTTAAAATTACGGTAATTTAGTAGTTTTAATTTTTGTAAGTAAATATTATTAATCAATAAATTGTCTTCCCACCACTCTTAAATTTTTGATGAGCCTGGTTTAATTTTTTGATAAATTCCGGAGAATATGATTTAAGATCACTTTTCGATCCACCTTCATATTGTTTAGCTAAATCCATCCCGCCTTTAATCATATTATAAGCAAAATTTTCTTTCTTTGTTTCTCCAGCTATTCTTTTAGGATTCATAAATTTATAAACTTGGTATAAAGCAAAATTTTTAACTAAACGTCTTGCTTCTAATCTAGATTGCTTGCTTATACCTTGTAAATTGTCTTTTGGTTTTATCAAACCTCGGTTAGCTTCTTTTACCAATAGCGAATGTTGTTGCATTAAGTAACTACTTACTTCAGCAACATTCTTGCTGATAAGTTTCTCATCAATTTTAAGATTTAATTTCTTATTATTGAGTTTACCTAAATATTTTTTTATTAATATGATGATCTGTGTCTGTAATTTTGTTAAATCCATTGTTTGTTCGTTTAGACAAGCTAATATTTGTTCTATCTCCTGCTCGAAAGCATCGTTTGCACTTAATTCATTGTAAATTTCCATTGCATCATCAGATGCAAGTTCATTATCATCAGTTATACCTACTAACGCATCCTTAATTTGGTCTGCTAACGTTCTAGAATCCTTTGGTTTTTTGTTATCTGTTTCCATTTATTAGTTTCCCATTTACGAAGTCTATCATACCCCAATTCCACTACTATACTCCAATTCGGGATAAATTGTTATCCCAAATTGGAGTATTATCGTTCTTGAGTAGTAAAGTGCCCTCTATAGGTTCTATACAACATGACCCCTCTACGCTCTTCAATTATAGTTTTGCATAATAAGGCTGAGTCAATAGCTTTTTGTCTTTTGGTAAATTTATATTCTTTTTCTGTACATAACTCACTTATACTAATATTTTGCCAAATAAGTCCATCAAAGATTTTAGCTTTAATATAACCACTTGACTTTAAATTCTCATAATCTCCCTTGTTAAGACTTAATGTGTCATCATTTAACAAAAGTTTGACATCCCCAACATTTAACTTTGTTATAGGGTCAACATACTTAATATAGACTATACCGGTTAGTTCTATCGTACTAGGTATCATAATCTCCTATTTTTAATTCTAGGAATGAGATGGTTCAATAAACTTATCCTTAAAAATGATGCAATATTGGTTCTTGTTCATCATATTCTTTCAACATATAACCACGTCCCCATACTGTATCAATGTAGTTTGTACCACCAGCAGCATCAGCCAACTTCTTACGTAATTTGCAGACAAATACGTCTATTATCTTAATCTCTGGTTCATCAACACTACTATACAGATGGTCTAAGAACATCTCCTTATTCAATACCGTTCCTCTACGCAATACCAACAATTCTAAAATGGCATATTCCTTGTTCGTTAAATGAACCTTTTTACCATCAACTTCTACAATTCTGGTATCAAGATGAATACTTACCTTGTCAAACCTAACCACTGACTCAGAATGTCCTTTAGAACGACGAACAATTGCGTAAATACGAGCAATTAATTCTTCGCGGTCGAATGGTTTTGTGATATAATCATCTGCCCCACATGTAAGACCTTTAATCTTCTGATCAACTGTAGTAAGCCCCGATAAAATCAATATAGGGGTTTTTACTTTAGCGGAACGTAATCTCAGCAGGACCTCGAATCCGCTAATATCTGGCAGCATAAGGTCTAAAATAATTAAATCATAATTGTAAACTTTAGCTATTTCTATTCCTTCTGCACCAAACTCTACCACTTCACAAATAATTCCTTCTGAAGCTAACGTTAATTCAATAGAACTAGCTATATCACTATTATCTTCTACTAACAGTACCCTCATTACATCTTTCTCCTTAATAAATTTTTCTTTATTAACTTACTTTTTATTACACGCTATGTTCTCATTTTATCTCTATAAGAGCAAGTAATTTTATTAGAATAATCGAATTTGGGATAACTTATTTACCCCAAATTTGCGTATATTAAAGATAAATGTTCACAGCCCTTAATTAAATAAAATGTTACTTATAGTTACCTCCAGGAAAATTTCATCCATAGAGTTGACCTGGGAGGTTGCCTACAATAACTAAAATATAATTAGTTAGTTATTGTAGGCAACCTCCTAGCAAGCAGTTAAAATCTTAGATACTACAATAAGATCATTATTACTAGTTTTTTCTATTATAGCAAATTTTTGATTTTGGATATCTTGTAGGTCGGCGGAGATTGTAAAATAAGCAAAGTTTATCATTAAATTTATCATTATTTTTAGTTGTTCTTAAACAAACTATAATTTTAACTCAACCTAGGTTCTTATATCTTGAAAATCTGATATAAGAATCTAAGTAGCTGAATTAAAAATAATCAAGTATAAATACTACAGATTTAGTTTAAACGATCATTTCATTGTAGACGTTTGTTATGATTTTTGCAATCACGTTAGTTGTAATTTTATTAAAATTTAGTATAGACAATTGTAGATTATTGTTATAATCATAAATAATGACGTAAGTATCTTACATAAATTTGACATTGATACGCAAATTAAGTAGGTTCTGTGAACAAAATTAATGAGATGTATGCTCCGCTTAAACGTCATTGCGAGGAGTGTGTAAACACGACGAAGCAATCCAGATTTATTCTAATTTTTGGATTGCTTCGTCGCCACAAAGTGGCTCTGAGCCATGACGTTTTAATTGGGAACTCGCGTGATTTAGCTTTCATGGTACATGGATGTTTCCAGGTTTTGTCCTACACATAGAAGACTTTTATGTATCATGAAGAGGATAAGTAAACCAAAATGTAGAAGGTTTCTCTGGTGGTCTTAAAAAATAAGGGATAGCATTTTCTATATTTTGGTGGAACCCAAATAACAACTTACTAAGTTTCCACCAAAAAAGACCATGAGAAACAATAAGAACAGGAGATTTGTATGTCAAACATTTATTTGTAGCAGAAATAACACGTTTTGTAAACTCTTGATTTGTTTCAACATTTTTAATAGGTTGTCCTTTTTCCCATTCTGTAATCCATGATAATTTGTTTAAAGCCTTTCCTTCCATAATACCCAAATTCATTTCTCTTAGGTTATTTAAATATATTAAAGGGCAGTGTAATTCTTTCTGTATGATTTCTGCAGTTTCAACAGTACGCAAAAGTGGGCTTGTTATTATTGAAGAAATCTGACTTTCCTTTTTTAGAAGTTTTGCAGCACTTTGGGCTTGTAATATACCTTTTTTATTTAAGGGACAATTGGTACTACCCATAGCTATATGCTTTCTATTCCATTCTGTTTCCCCATGGCGAATAAAAAAAATGGAATAAGTCTTATTTTTTTAGAATTAACAGATAGATAGTCTTTCTTAATTATATGCATGTTTGTAATCTTCTAGTTTTTAAAAGGAAACCAATACATAATGTAACTATCAAACAACTATTCCAAAAAGCTTCGTTTGTAAGGTGGTTTTGCATTTAAAGTGTTTTTAAGCTTATAGCTATTCTATTTAAAGCGTTCATAATCGAAATACAAATAGTAATATCCACAATTTCCCTCTCAGAAAAATGCTTGAATATGTCATCTTTTATTTCATCAATCTTTTCAAATGAACCACATGTTATGGATTCACACCATTTTAGAGCTATAATTTCTTTTTCACTAAATACTTCTTTAGTAGAGAACCAAATTGGTAACAAATCTAGCTTCTTTTGAGGGACATTATTCTTTCTGGCGTCTGAAAGATGTAAATTACAACAATAGAAGCAACCATTTATTTGTGATACCCTTAGTTCAATTAAATATCTTAGTCCTTTATCAAGGGGGGAGTTATCAAGACTTTCGTAAGATTTATATATGCATGACATTGTATGTTTAGAGACTTCTGCATAGTTCATTTTTTCCCTCTAAATTAGTTATTTAATAAATATTATTTCCGAGCAATGACTATATTTGGACCATGTAGTCTGTCAAGTAGGTTGATAAATTCTGTATGTAGTTACTTTATTCGATGATGTCTCCTGAGATTTTATATGCGTAGACCATGATTTTTGCCTTAAATTGCATGTCTAAATAAGATAAGTAAACTTAATATGATTCTTACTCCGCTACTGATTGTTCACGTATTATCTGCAAGTTATTTTGACAATTATGCCAAAGGTTTTTGACTTCTTGTTCGTAAGCGATCAACTCAAGCATAGTCCAATTAAACTGTTCAAAAAGTTTATATGTGCTATTTATTCCTCTACAAATAGCATCTATATTAAACAACTTTGTAGAAAATAATTCTTCTATCCTTGTTTCTTGTGCTTTTTTATATTCATCGTGATTAGCGATACCAAATTCTGCTACATCATGCATCTGACTGGTCCGTACCTGTATTTCCACATTACGTTTAGGAGTACCAACGGCAGCGACGATATGCAGAGAACTATAACCATTATCCTTAGGATTAATAATATAATCTTTATATTTCTCAAGGTTATGATGGTATAAATCATTAATAATATCTAATACTGTGTAACAGTCTTCTTGCTTGTCAACTATAATTCTAAAAGCAATTAGGTCAGTTAATTGGTGAAAATCAATATTTTTTCTTATCAGCTTCTTTAAAATAGAATAAGGATCTTTTAATCTGTAGGATATCTTCTCTACTATAGACCTTTCATGTAACTTAGCACCAATAGTACCTGCGATCTTGTGTAAATTATCAATGTCTTTATATAACATAAACTTCATATTGTTACTTTAACTATTTTGGCTATTATATATCCTACGAATATTAATAAAAACTACAGCTCTATGTCAATAGTTAAATTATTTTTTTATAAATAAGAGTTTTTGAATAATATAATTTATTGAATAGCTGTTATTTTGATTGAAGTACAATCATCGCTTATTGTGTAATACCCATCCTATACATACCACTCCTTACATTTCCACGTATTCTTCTATAAATTTTGTTCCACGTCATCCTAACACCATCTATACGCAATGATATAATTAATTGCACTATTACATTAGGTTTATGATTATTAGATGGCATAGTAGGAGTGTCATTAAATTTTATTAATTTACCTAATGGAAGATCAAATATTTTTGTTGTAGATGATAGTAGAAGTTTAATTTGTTTATCAAATTGACTTAAATATTGATCGTTCATAACAAATGAGGTAATATTAACCAGTCTTATTGTCATTTTTTTATTATTGAAACAGTTACTAGTGCCATAATCAATTCTAACCCGTGATAAAGCTAGGTCAATTGCTCCTATATCATGTTTGCTTGCTATAGATATCCACAAACATACATCTTCACCAATCTTTATATTCTCAGGAAATTTATTTGACACAAAAAGAGAAGCTTTCGCCATCACAGTAGAGACTGCTATAGGACATTTACTAATCATTTTAGGAAACACCTGTCCGCTAAAAGTACCAGAGTTAATATATTTAATCAGATTTCCATCCCAATCTACCCTATGGTAAGAAGTATGCGAAAATAATAAACTATTATCCTCCATAAACTTCAATTGAGTTTCAAGTTTATTATCATAAAACAAATCATCAGAATCAATGAATGCTATATACTGCCCAGATGCATGTTTAATAGCTAGGTTACGTGCCGCCGCTGGTCCTGCATTTTTCTTGCGAATATATTTAATTCTAGTATCCCTATTGCATTCCTCAATCAATGCAGATACATCATCTTTAGACCCATCATCTACTAGAATCAATTCAAAGTGTTGATGAGTTTGGGCAAGGATACTTTTCACAGACTCAAGTGCCAAATTAACTCTATTATAAATTGGCATAATTACACTAATCTTAATATCAGATAAGAGGTCCTTAGCCATTGATTCAGCTAGCTTAGATGCAAGATGATAAGAGGCATTTGTAAGAAAAATACTACTACGATGCAAGAATAAGTAAGGTGACCCTTCCATTACAGTCATTTCTTCCGGAGTAAGCTTTCTGAGAAACCCGGACCACAACTCATTACATTCATCTATATTGCTAGTGATTTTATACGTTCCTCGATCTGGATGAGAACGACTTTTAATTAGAATACGATCATCAAAATGAGTAGGTGCTACTCTTAGGAACTTAAACCACAGGGCGTAATCTTGGGTGGTTAATAATGTTTCATCAAAAGTACCAATTTCATGGAAATATTTCAGGGGTATTAAGAGAGCACAACCGTGAATTAATCCTCGCATAAGAATAAATAATGGGATATTACACTTTTCCCTAGAGAATATTTTATCTATTCTTGTAAAATACAATGACTTGGATTTATGGTCTATAACCTCATAACTGCCATAAATAATCGTATTACGATTAGCAAGATTATTAAGTACATTAATTTGATGTTCAATTTTTTCAGGGGTATAAACATCATCGTGACTTAGCCACGAAAAATATTCACCTCTCATTTCTCTAATTGCCAAATTTAAAGCTGAAGCTACACCACCATTTGGCTTAGAAAAATAACGAATCTTATCACCATAAGTTAAGGCTATGCGTTCTGTTTCACCATTATCGTTTGACCCATCATTAACCACTATAATTTCTAAATTTTTGTAAGTTTGAGCTATTGTGCTATCTATCGCTTCACGCATATAATTAGCCCCGTTATACACTGGAATAACAATTGAAACTTTAGGATAAAATGTGGTGTTAGTCATTAAGGATTCTGAATGAGTTAAAGTAAGTTAATATTTCACCTTACGCATGGCAAAAAGTCATAGGGGAAATAGCCTCGCAATGACGGAGTAATGCTATATAGTTTCTTGTAATTACAAAAATTTACTTGCTATTAACTTATTAATTATTTTTCTATAAATTTTATAACATGTTTTTATTATACCATATGTATATAGTGACCTAAATAATCGTACTATTTTTGTATTAAGAAAAGCCTTATCTTCTGATTGTACAATTTGTGTTTGTATAATTTGTGTTTGTATAATTTGCGGATTAACAATATTAACAGCACTTAATATTAATTTACTAATCTCTATATTAAATTTACTTAAATATTCATCATGCATAACGAAAGAAGCAATATTTAACAATCCTATGGATAATTTTTTAGGATTATAAGCATGAGTAGTAGCATAATCAATTCTGACTTTGGATAAAATAAGATCCATACCTGCTATCTCATATTTGCTAGCTATAGAAATCCATAAACAAACATCCTCACCAATTCTTAGATTTTCAGGGAAAAAATAGTTTTTTAGAAGATAAGTCCTTCCCATTACAGTAGATGGTGCTATTACACAGCAAGAAATAATTTGAGGAAAAACTTGCCCACTAAAAGTACCAGAATTAACATATTTTAAGTGTTGTCCTTTAAAATTTATTTCTTGATAAGAGGTATGCGAAAATACAAAATTATTATCCTCCATAAATTTTAGCTGAGTTTCTAATTTATTATTATAGAATAAATCATCTGAATCAATAAAGGCAATATATTCACCTGTGGCATTTTCTATACCTACATTACGTACTGCTGCTGCTCCTAAATTTTCTTCTTTACGAATATATTTTATTCTGGGATCCTTTTTGATCTCAGCAATTAAGGCTGAAAGATCATCACTAGAAGCATCATCTACTAAAATTAATTCCAAGTTTTTATGAGTTTGATCAATGACACTTTTAATTGACTCAATTGCTAAATTAACTCTATTATAAATTGGCATGATTACACTAATCTTAATGTTAGTATTTGTCATTAAAAGTCCTATTATCTACCTATGTTCCTAAGAAAATTTTACAAACTCCTCATTTAAACCACACAACTCTATTGACATAATCCACGTAGCTTAAAACAATACGGAGTATTTTTTGTGATACTAACCCAGCATTATAATCAGAAATGATTGCTTGTAAAGGACTATATTTATTATGTTGTTTGGTTACAATACGTACAGCATCTAGAAGTTTTTCTACTTTAAGACCACTCATTATTAAAACACCTTCATCCATACCTTCTGGTCTTTCGTGAGTATCACGAATAGTAATTGCCGGTAAACTGAGTAATGAAGCTTCCTCGGTAATTGTCCCGCTATCAGACAGAATGCAAAAAGCCTGCATTTGTAGTTTGATGTAATCTAAAAAACCAAATGGCTTTAAAAACCTAATTTGTTTATCTAAGCTTTTAATAGCTAGTTTTTCCAATAGCTGACGGGTACGAGGATGGGTTGATACAATCACCGGCATATCATATTCTTTAACTAGTGCCTGTAAACTATTCAGTAAGTCCTGCAGATTGGTTGATACATCTACGTTTTCTTGACGATGCACACTTACTAAGAAATAGCGGTGATCTTGAAGTTCTAGCCGATCTAGTATATTTGATTGCTGTATCTTGGGCATAAAATAATTTAGTACTTCTTGCATATGTGAACCAGATTTGATAATTCGTTCTGGCGGTATTCCCTCAGCAATAAGGTAACGCCTAGCATGTTCAGTTAAAACTATATTTATATCACTTAAGTGGTCAACTACCTTACGGTTTAGTTCTTCTGGTACTCTTTGATCAAAACAACGATTGCCGGCTTCCATATGAAAAATTGGTATCTTTCGCCTTTTGGCTGCGATAACTGAAAGGCAAGAATTTGTATCACCATACAGCAATAATGCATGTGGTTGTTCTTTTTCTAAAACCTCATCAACTTTTTCAATAATGCGTGCAATGCTTTTTGCTGCATTACCACTAACAGCAGCTTCTAAAAAATAATCTGGTCTGCGAATATTAAGCTCATCAAAGAAAATCTGATTCAGTTCATAATCAAAATTTTGCCCCGTATGGACCAAAATATGGTTAGTATGCTCATCAAACTCAGAGATTACCCTAGACATTTTAATAAGCTCTGGACGAGTACCAATAATGGTCATTACTTTAAGCATTGAGTTGCTCTGTAATGAAGTCAAGTGTCAGTAAAAGCTTTTTAACTTGTTCTATATTCAACCTTTCTGTATTGGCTGATGTATAGTCACTTAGAGCAGCAGTGTTTAAATCTCCTTCTACATAAAACTTTGAATAATTGAGATCACGATTATCAGCAGGAATTCTGTAATAATTTCCTAAATCTTTAGCTTTAATCATTTCCTCACAACCAACCAAAGATTCATAGAGCTTCTCTCCATGACGTATACCAATCAAACGAATTTCATTATTAGCACTAAATAATTCTTTTAGAGCCCGAGCTAATACTTCAATTGTTGAAGCCGGAGATTTTTGTACAAAAATATCACCTTGTTGCCCATGCTCAAAAGCATATAACACTAAATTCACAGAGTCTTCAAGTGACATTAAAAAACGGGTCATATTGGGGTTAGTAATAGTCAAAGGCTTTCCTTCTTTAATTTGATTAACAAAAAGAGGTATTACTGAGCCGCGGGAAGCCATTACATTGCCATAACGAGTGCAACACAGAACTGTTTCTTCTTTAGAACTTACTCGAGCTTTAGATATCACCAGTTTTTCCATCATTGCTTTTGATAAACCCATGGCATTAATGGGATATACTGCCTTGTCAGTGCTAAGTACTACGACTCGTTGAACACCATTAGCAATAGCTGCATTCATCATATTTTCAGCTCCCAATACATTAGTTCGTATTGCTTCCATCGGATAAAATTCACATGATGGTACTTGCTTCAAGGCTGCAGCATGGAAAACATAATTAACATTTTTCATAGCATAGTAAATACTATCATAATTTCTTACATCGCCAATATAAAATTTAAGCTTAGGATTATTGAAAGCAATCCTCATATCTTCTTGTTTTTTCTCATCCCGACTGAAGATACGAATTTCTTTAATATTAGTTTCTAGTAATCGTTTCATTACTGTATTACCAAATGATCCTGTACCTCCAGTAATCATTAGAATTTTATCATCAAACATTCTTACCTTCATTTAAATTTATACATACGTTGAATTAACTCTGACCATTCAGGGGGGGCATACCCTGTTGTTTTATTGAATAGTTCGGCATTAAGTGAACGATCAATGACCAGTTCATTGGATGGAATTATTTCGATTATTTTGCCATAAGTACTTGCCACAAGTTTTAATAGATCAAATTTATTAATTGGTTTTGCTGCTACATGATAAAGTCCATTCATGTCAAGTCGCGGTATGACGATGTCACGAACTATCCTGGCTAATTCAACAGTTGGAACTCCAGAGAAAATGGCACGGACATACCCATTGACTGTGGTCTGTTGCCCAAGAAACCAACCAACTAGGCTCTTATCTCCCGATAACTCATGTCCGATAATGGAAGTGCGAAGTGTTATAGTGTTAGGATAATGTACTTCCCCTAGAAATTTTGAACGACCATAGAGATCATTAGCATCTGCAAAATCACTTTCTGTATAGTTCCCCTTAGAACCAGAGAATACACAATCAGTGCTAATATGAATAAAACGAACTCCAGTTGCTTGACATATTACACTAAGCCTATGAGGAAGCAAAGCATTAATTGACAGTGCTTGTATGGGATTATTTGCATCATCTAGTTGTTTAATTAGCCCAATACAGTTTACTACTATATCAGGTTGAATTGTTGCAAATATTTTAAGAAGAGAATCATGATTTTCTACATTTACTGGAGTAATGAGTTTTCTGGATAACTCCTCAGGAAAATAACGACAAGCACTATCATTCCTAGCTGTTCCGTAAACACTAAGGTTACGATCTTCAGATATAAACCTAAACATGGCGTTTCCAAGCATTCCTGTTGCACCAAGGATTAATATTTTCATAAAATATTCTTTAAATTTTTATTGCTAACATAGTTGATCCATTTCTAATGACGTGGATTGCCGTGACTACTACGTGGTCTCACTAATAGACGTCATTAATCGAATTAGTTATATCTATAATATAACAGATTTTTTTGATCCACTAATAGCTGTTTTCATTATTTTTGCAGAGTTTCTTATTTTTGTGGATTGCTTTGTTGGCTACGCCTCCTCACAATGACGTTTGGGTTGCAATTATAATAATGCATGTTGCCAACCGTTATAAAACTTATCTAAATTAAGCCTTATTCTTTTCACACGTTCAGCGGTGATTATCGAGTATATCGTTTTAAGAGTGATATCAAAATCATCATTAATAACCACGTAATCATAGTGTTTGGCATATTGCACTTCTTTGTTTGCCAATTTCATACGCAACTCTATTGATTCTTTACTATCTTGCCCCCTATCTTGAATTCGTTGTTGCAAAATACTAGGAGTTGGCGGTAAAACAAAAATTGTAATTACATTCAATAAGATTTTTTTTATGGATTTTGTACCTTGCCAATCTATATCAAATAAAACATCTAGTCCTTGACTTAGTAGCTCTTCTACAACTTTTCTAGGTGTCCCATAATAATTATTATAAATATTTGTATATTCAAGAAATGCACCTTGTTCAATTAATTTATTAAATTCATCTTTGGTTTTGAAATAGTAATTTACTCCATCGATCTCACCTGTTCTGGGTGTTCTGGTGGTTGCAGAGACGGATAATCTAAGATTACTGTCTATTTTTAAAGCTGCTCTCACTAAGCTGGATTTACCGGCGGCTGAGGGAGAAGACAAAATAACAGTTAATCCTTTACTTTTCAGAGATAATACCATATTTATTATTCTTTTATAACAGTTTCTACAACATCAGTGATATCTTCTACTAGTAATTCTTGAGGTAAATCTTTGATCGAGTAAGTATGCACATTAGTAGCACCAGCATATTGGGTCAATAACCTTGTCATTTCATGCATTTGTTCTTTTAACAACTGTTCTCCATCAAAACTAAAAATTACTGTAATAAGATCAGTTGTTAAGTTCTGAATTAGGGTTTTATTTGAATCGGATGTTGGGCTTCCAAATGGTCCATCCTGATCACATAGTACAGGTAAATGCTCAAGATTAATTGCTCTCTTTGTAGTACCAATATAAGTTTCCCCTGTTTTTCCTGGTCGAAATTCAATATCTCCTGATAATTTAGACAAATCATAAGAGCCTACAGATCGTAGTGAAGTAATAGAAATATAATTATTTATGTCTACAACAGTATTAATTTGATATAATCCCTTATCTGAAAGAATTCTTTTTAATAAGGCTTCATTAGACCCTTGATAACTAGAAACTTTTACTCCTAAGTTCTTATAAGTATCGCGTAAAGCTTTAATGGGGGTAATATCACTAACTGTTTTAGGATCATATTTTTTTTGACTTTTCCCACTATCTTGTAATAAATCCCATAAGCTTTGGTTTAATGGACTTACTTGTACCTTTGCTGTGACAACTCCTAACGTTAGAATTCCTCCTGAAGCTTCTATTAATTCTTTACTGATAGCTATTCGTCTGTTAAATTCCCCTACAACGTTCTTCATATTGAATCTATAATATTTAATGGTTATATTGTTTCTGAGTATACTATAATGATCTTTTGTTTGAAACGACAAAAGTAAATAGATTCCCCTTACTAAACAGTTGTTTGTACACAAATCTTTAGGCAGTGCATTTATATTATAGAGGTGTTTAACTATAGCCTTCTTCTTTAAAAGAATCAATAAATTTAATTGTTAGTGATGTCCTTATATAGCAACAAAATTTTATCTTTTAACATTAATTTTTGTTTCTTTAATTGCTTGATTTTAGTATCATCCTGCAAATGTAAAAATGCGGTGTTTATTAGTATTTGTAAATCATCATGTTTTTTTTGTAAATTTTGTATATGGCTCATGATATTCATTTTTAAACTCCATAATCAATTAAAAACTAAGATTCTTATAAAATCAACTTTATAAAACCAAACATTATTTTAATACAATATAATATACTTTAAAAGGAAAAAATATAGCTATGACTGGTGATAATAAAAAAAAATTGCTTGTGGCAATCTCTGGAGCTTCTGGAGCCATATATGGTATAAGGTTACTTGAGGTTTTGCGGCAATTAAGTATTGAAAGTCATTTAATTATCTCAAAATCTGCTCATCTGACTATACTGCACGAAACAGATTATTCCATACAACAAGTACAAGAGCTAGCAGATTATTGTTATAACCTTTCTGATATTGGTTGTAGGATTGCTTGTGGTTCTTTTAGGACATTTGGTATGATCATAGCTCCATGTAGTATGAGAACTCTTGCATCAGTTGCTGGTAGCATTGAGAATAATTTAATCAGTAGAGCGGCAAGTGTTATACTGAAAGAACAAAGAAAACTAGTCTTAATGATCAGAGAAACGCCCTTACATAGGGGGCATTTAGAGAATATGTTGAAAGTAACGAGTTATGGCGGGATAATTGCTCCTCCAGTGCCAGCTTTTTACAATTTACCTAAAAGTTTGGATGAAATAATAAACCACTCAATTTCTCGAGTACTTGATATTTTTGACATTGATACTGGTTTGATAAAGCGTTGGGATGGGCTAAAATAATCTATTAGTGTTTGAAAAATATATGCTATAATTTGAGATTTTGTGAAGTTTTCTAAATTAGAAACCTTCACAGAACCTAGTGACGTTTTGAGGGCTAACAATGCAACAAAGTTTTGAAAAACTACTAAAAGGCTATCAAGTCTTTAGAAAGAAATATGCTGATGGCAATAAATCTATCATGCAAAGTTTATCTCGTGATGGTCAACAACCAAAGATTATGGTAGTTGCTTGTTGTGATTCACGAGTAGATCCAGCGTTAATATTGCAATGTGATCCGGGAGATTTATTTGTTGTCCGTAATTTAGCAAATATTGTTCCTCCTTATGAAAAAGATGCCTCTCATCACGGTACGAGTGCTGCCTTAGAATTTGGAGTTTGTTTTTTGAGAGTTAAACACTTAATTATATTAGGACATAGCCAATGTGGAGGAATTCAGACATTATTAAATAGTGATGATTCACAGCAAAATGATTTTATAACTAACTGGGTTTCTCTAATCAAAACACCTAATTTTAGACAATATAATGCTGATGATTATACCAAATTAGCACTTAAACAATCATATCAAAATTGTATGATGTTTCCATGGATCAATGAACAAGTGAGAAGAAAAGAATTGATTATTCATTTATGGTTTTTTGACATAAAAACAGGGCAAATTTTTACTTATTCTGATAAACAAAACTCATATATACCCCTTGCTTGAGGTTACTATTACTACAACTGTTGAAAGTTAGAAGTCTGTCAAAAAAATATGCTAAATAATAAAATATTACATAACCAGTTAATATCAAGACGGGCTTTTCTCATAGGGTCAGGAAAACTAACATTATTTTCATTATTGGCTGGAAAGATGTTTTACATGCAGTTGTTTGAAAGTGATAAATATCGTACTTTATCTGATAAAAATCGTATAAGTTTTATTCTAGTTCCACCCTTTAGAGGACAAATTTATGATGTTAACGGTAATGTTCTGGCTACCAACCAAACTTGTTTTAGGTTATTACTTGACATGCATGATGGCAATAATTACAAACAGGAATTAACTCTAGTGGCAAATATTTTGCAACTGACTGAGGAAAAACAAAACTACATTAATCAAAAAATAAAAAAAGCCAATAAATGTATACCTTTACTTATACTAGATAATCTTAGCTGGCAACAAATGTCACTCATTGAAGAACAAAAGTTAAATTTAACTTCTATTTTTGTAGATGTTGGCTATGTAAGATTTTACCATTTTTCGGAATCAGCTTGTCATGTGATAGGGTACACTGGACAGATTAATGAGCAAGAAAAACAAGAATTAGAAATTAATAATTTAGGGGATTTTAATATTGGCAAATCTGGTGTAGAAAAATATTATGAAGAAAAGTTACGTGGAAAATTTGGCTATAAGCAGATAGAAGTAAATGCTTTAGGCAAACAAGTCAGAGAAATCGCCAATCTTCAAAGCCAGCAAGGAGAGGACTTGCATCTAAATATTGATGTAGAACTGCAGCAAAGAGTGCAGACCTATTTAAATAAACAAGGTTGTTCGGCTATAGTTATCGATAGCACTACTGGTAATGTTCTGGTGTTGGCTATGTCGCCGGTATTTGAAGCCAATAATTTTATAAAATTGTCTCAAGATTATTGGCAAAGTTTAATCAATGATCCTTATAAACCGCTAATTAATAAGGCGATACAAAGTACTTACCCACCTGGCTCTATTTTCAAAATTATTACAATTTTAGCTGGGTTAGAAAGTGGGATTAGACCGGACAAAACGGTTAATTGTACTGGGGCTTCAGTATTAGGTAATAATAGTTTTCGGTGTTGGAGTCGTTATGGTCATGGGACAGTTGATATGTATAATTCTATCAAACATTCTTGTAATTCTTATATGTATGAAATATCTCGCTTAACAGGTCATAAAAAAATATTAGATATGGCAAGAAATTTTGGTTTTGGTACAAAAACTGGTATTGATTTGACTGGAGAAGCATCAGGTTTCCTACCTTCAGAAGAATGGAAAATGAAAAAATTTAACTCTAAATGGACGATTGGTGATACTCTTAATTTATCGATAGGGCAGGGGTTCTTATCAGCTACTCCAATCCAGTTAGCTAGGTTTGTAACGGCAATTGCTAGTAATGGAAAGTTGTATAATCCAAGAATCGCTAAAGATATATCGGTATTTGATCAAGTTAATATCAATCAAAAATATTTAGATATTTTGAAAGAAGGTATGTATAAAGCAGTTAATACCGAAGGAGGGACTGCCTATTATAGTAGAATTTTGGCAGAAGGACACCAATTAGCTGGTAAAACAGGTACGGCACAAGTGCAAGCAAAAGCTAATATAGATGATGATTTAAATAGTAAATCAGTTGTTTGGCAAAGGCGTAACCATGCTATATTTGCCGGGTTCGCTCCCTACCAACAACCTCGTTATTCTATTTTAGTATTTGTAGATCATGGTGGAGGTGGGGGCAGGGCAGCGGCTCCTATAGCTAGCAAAATTATGACTATGGTGCTTGACAAATACATGCCGTTAATTTAGAAAGATAGTAATAAATATTTAAGACGTTCTTTTTTTTATAATAAAGCCCATTTATGGTATTTTTATGACTAATTCAGACAATAACTCTATCAACACTTTGATAGACCATTCAACAGATAAAATAACTACATCGACGCTTACTGATCAGACTGATGTTATCAATAACATTCGTGCAACAATTTTGTATGGGTTTGGTGAAATTCCATATGTCGGGAACTTTCTTGCCCTACTGATCGGACTATTTTGGCCGTCTAGTGAAGAATCTATTTGGGATGAGATTAAAGCTCAGGTTGAACGTCTTATTGATACAAAAATAGATGAGGCAATTTACGCTTTGGTTAACGGATTTTTGATCGGATTAGGTGATAACCTAAAAGCCTTTCTTCAAACAGTCAAATTAGGGGATCCAGCACTAATGTCTCAGAACTTTGTTGCGTGTCACAACCTCTTTGTTAATGAGTTACCGCAATTTCAATTACAAATAAATGATACACAGAAACAGTTGTTACCACTTTTTGTACAGTTTGCTAATTTACATCTTGCTTTGTTACGTACAGGCGTGCTGAATGCTGATAAGATGAATTGGCCTAAAGATGTTCGTATGTTATATACCAATATTATAACGCAAACGATCAAAGATTACGGTGATTATACCAATAAAATGTATCAAGAGATACAAGACGAGGCAGATATATGTCCAATTTCTGATCCGAACTATGTTGCACAGTTTTATTTTGGCAATGAATGCCGTCGAAAATACCAAATTTCAGTTCTGGATTTTAGCTTTTTATTCCCATTCTATGATCCGGTAAACTATCCAAACAAGGTCGATGTGAAGCTCCCAAGGGTTGTCTACATGGGACCAATTGGCTCTAATTATGAAGCAGGAGTGGAGGTGTCGGTTGACATTCCCCGAAGGACGTACACTATACTTCCGCCAACTAGTTTTAGTCTTTACTCTGGTGGAGGGCAGTATGACTGTGGATATGCTGGTGGTGTGGTGGGTTATACGGTTCGTTACCCTGGTCCTCATGGACCATGGGGGTTTCAAAATTGTTTCGAAGGCAGATACCAGTCGGATGACGGCAATATTTATGTTGAATGTCAGGACTCAGATCACGGGCCAATTACCTCGGTTAACACATGGCAACATGATCCTTATCCCATCAGAGATGGAACAATGTCAACAGAGTTTCTTTATTCACTTCAGCTCGTACATAAAGATGGCTATTGTGAACCACTGGCTGGCGGTTGTTCCGATTCTAGACTTCCCAATACCACATTCACTCTTCCAAATCATATTCTTGTTGATATTTGCCTTGAGTCATATAGCGAAAATTCCGGAGCAGTTGCTTGCATATTACTAGGCTTTCAGCTTGAAAATATGGGACATAACATTGATGGAGAATCTTTGATGCGTGCATACTACGTGCATTCCATTAATGAGTTGTCACGTTCAGAACTCTTGGCAACCTTTCAGCAAAATGTAAAAATGGAACAAGTTATTGATACGAAATTGCAGGAATGGCAGGAGAGTCGCAAGGCTTTTTGGTCAGATTGTGAATCAGCGTTACATTATTGAATAAACGTAGTTAGGAGGCTGTCTGCAATAACTCTATCCAAAAAATTATATGTCATGGTAATTTAGTTAGTATGCTCAGTATAATCTCACCAGCTAAAACTCAAGATTTTATTTCTCAAATAATGGGGTTACCATCGGTACAACCCCATTTCCTTACTAAAACACAATATCTTTTGCAAATATGTAAAAGTTTGTCGCAAGATCAGATCAAGCAGTTAATGGGGGTTAGCGATAAACTGGCTGAGCTTAATTATCATAGATTTCAAGATTTTGATAATCAGCCTCAGAAACAAGCAATATTTGCCTATGATGGGGATGTTTACCATAATATTGATAGGCAGAACTTTACCGCAGAGCAGTAGGATTTCTTGCAAGGACACACGTTAATTATATCAGGTTTATACGGTGCACTAAGAGTTTTAGATAAAATAAAACCTTATCGACTAGAAATGTCAACAAAATTGCCAAATTTTGAAAAATTATCAAATTTCTGGCAAGACGATATTACCAATTATGTCAATCAAATATTAGCAACTCACCAAAATAAATATCTAATCAACCTAGCATCCAATGAATATTCCTGTGTCATCAATCAAAATGATCTTAAATATCCAGTAATTAATATATATTTTAAAGAAAAAAGAAATAATAAATTACAAATAATAGCAATAAACTCCAAAAAGGCTAGGGGCAGTATGCTTAATTTTATTGCAGAAAATCTTATAGACCTACCTGAAAAATTAAAACACTTCTCTAAGCAAAATTATCAATATAGTGAAACTGAGTCTTCTAATAAAGATTGGGTATTTGTTAAAAATGAATAAGTTGTAATATTACCACTACATTTAAATTTAAAGGTAATAACTTGCAATTATATTTAAATTTTTTGCTATTTTGATTATTATTTTATCAATGACTTATAAAATTAGTGGGATTATTTATGGAATTTAATCGTACCAAAGCAATTATTGGCTTTATTAAAAGCAAGGAAGGTCAAGAACTTACTGCTGATCAAATAGTTGATTGGTTAATAGAAAAATATCCTGAAGAAATCAAGAAAAAAGCAGAAAGAAGTGAAAATAAATCATTTGTTAGGGCAGTTACTGAAAAGAAAAAAAATGGCATTATGCGAACAATTCTTAAGGGAGAAATGACTAAAAAGTGGTTTCAAAGCATACAAAATCAGGAACCTAATATTAAAAAAGAAGAATATCCGAGTAGGTATTATTATAAGAAAACTGCTCAGGTGGAGATAAAAGATGTTGGGAGAGAATCAAACATAAAAGAAAAAGATATATATCAAAAACTTTCAGAATTCCTTTGGAATAAGCTTGGTATTTACAACATGATTATTAATGAAAAATGTTCTTCAAATCGTAAGGGTACTAACGGTAATAAATGGTTATATCCTGATCTAGTGGGAATGGAAGATCTTACTAAATATTGGGAACAATCGATCAAAAATTGTGTTCAACAATCTGCTGATAAAAAAGCTAAGCTTTGGTCTTTTGAGATGAAAGTAGAAATTAATCGCAGCAATGTGAGGCAATCTTTTTTTCAAGCATTATCAAATTCCTCATGGGCTCATTATGGATATTTAGTAGCTTCTTCTTTAGTAGAAGGCAAAGGAGATACTTTACGTGAACTAGAAATCCTTGCCGCTAGACATGGCATAGGATTTATTTTATTAAATATAAAAGAGTCGGTTGAAAAAGGTCGAATACTAATTCCTGCTAAAGAAAGATTAGAAATTGATTGGGATATAGCTGATAGGTTAGTTAAAGAAAACAAAGGTTTTAAATCTTTTATAGAAGAAGTTACTGACTTTTGTATAACTGGGAAAACTAAACGTCCTGGCTGGAAACATATGAATTATTAATTATATCCATTTAACCTCAGTTTTGGATTAGAATTTAAAAATTCTAATCCAAAAACAGGTAAAGCAATAAGGAAAAATGCATTCTTGAAGCGGTTCTACGAATGCATTTTAACCTAATTTTTATCTAATAATCTTATTTTTAATCTGAAAAATAAGATTATTAGCTATTTTTATAAGACATATTACCAATCTTCAGAAAGGTAATAAAATATATCTGGCTAAAATATCACATGAAATTAAGGGGGTGTTAACCATCAAAACCATATCCCATGCGAGTAGAGTATTAAATGTTGTTTTTGTAAATGCAAAATAATTAATTTTTTCTATTAAATAAATTGACTTCTAATTTAAAATCAATTCTTATGACAATTAAAGTGATTGCAAAAAGGTAAAAATAATTAAGGTTACTGCATGAAAGATATTAACTATTGGGATAATTCAAAATACAAGTCTTGTACTTACGCTGAATGGTTACTTACTAAACTTGATCAGCTAAATAAACAAGTAGCTACGCCGGTGGATATTGATGAAATCAAAAAAGGCATTTATTACGCTAAAAAATACCATGGCAGTCAAATGAGGCAGTCAGGCGGACCGTATTACTCACATCCGATTGAAGTGGCTTATATGGTTGCTGAATATACCGCTCTAAGAGTTCCAAAATTGTTTAGAACCGACATGATTATTACCGCGTTACTGCATGATACCATTGAAGATACAGAACTTACCGAAAAGATGATTGCTTACATCTTTGGCAGTAAGGTTGCTAGTCAAGTAGAAGACTTAACTAGGGTTAAGCCTCATGGCAAGATTAGCTCAGCAGAAATACTAAATATATTATTTCAGCAAAAGAAATATGATGTGGCATTGATTAAAATTTTTGATAGAATTCATAATCTAGAAACTGTTGGTGTAAAATCCCCTGAGAAAATTAAGAAGATTATAGAGGAGACTGTAATACATTTTGTAACTTTAGCTATGCATTTAAAAATACCAATAGTAACAAAACAAATTATTGAATTATGTTGTCGACATTT
The DNA here is from genome assembly GCA_020881195.1 of Rickettsia endosymbiont of Pseudomimeciton antennatum. GTDB lineage: Bacteria > Pseudomonadota > Alphaproteobacteria > Rickettsiales > Rickettsiaceae > Tisiphia. Next base: position 80,402 of record JAJIYL010000008.1, read on the forward strand.
AGCTATACCACATTCTGTTCACCATGAATCTACATAGGGATTCTGTGGATAATTCCCAGCCTCTTTCTCCAGTTTTTCAAAATGAAATAGTCCGAATGCAAAACCTATGCAAACTGGAAACAATATAATCATTATCCCCCAATGATGCCAATATTCAGTTAAGTAAACCATTCCAAAACAGGTAACTAAATACATCAAGGCACGAGATATAGCAAATGTAATGGTAACACAACTAAACCGTTTAAAGACAGGAAAATATCTATAAAAGATTGAATATCCTATATTAGGACCGATAGGCATAAATAACACAAAGAATAATTGAATTAAAAAAACATCAAGTGAACTATTAAGGTTATTTAATAAATAAGGGCAAGCTAAAGCAAATACACAAAATATCAATAATAAGGTTTTTGCAATCTTTAACGGATATATTTTATAACTTAAATATGCTAATACCACAGTGCTTAAGAAGGAAGATATTGAGATAATAAAATTTTGATGAATGACCTGTTCAACACTATAGCCAAAAGAAGTTTTTAAAAGATTTCCGCAATAAATATAAGCAAAATAAAAATATACGGGACACATACATTCTATTAAGAACAAGGCTATTATTGTTATTTTGTTAGTTTTTTCCTTCCATATTGGATTATTTTCTAGTTTTTTGAGATATATGCTAGCAACATTTGAAGTCTGCTGAAAAGTTTTTTTTAGTTGACGTTTGGCATCAGCAAATTCCGGCGTTTCTCTAAGATTCTTTCTGGCTACTGTACCAACCAGTGCTACGCCTGCTCCCATCCAAAATGCTAGACGCCAATTAAATCCATAGGAGGTCACTAAAGATGCTGTTCCTAAAGCAACAACTGCCCCTAAAGTAGCAAAAATCGAAACTGATGAAACAGCTGGATATTGAATTGGTGGATTTATAAGTTCAGTTAAATAAAGTGATGCTCCTACTGCCTCTCCCATAGAGGATATTCCTTGAATTATACGGCATATTGTAATCAACCAAGAAGCTGTAATACCTATTTGGGCATAAGTAGGCAGATTAGCCATAGTAAGACATGATAAAGCCATGATAAAAGTCGTTATGATAACGGTAGTCTTACGCCCTATATTATCACCTAACCATCCAAATATTACCGCACCAATAGGTCGAAAAACAAAGGTAGAGCAAAAAGCTGTAGCTGAATAAAGAGCGGTAGTGTGAGGATCAGATTTTGGGAAAAATAGCTCATTCAACAATACAGCCATATGAACATACAGCATCAAGTCAAAATACTCTAAGAATGTTCCAACGGACAGTAATCCTATTGCTTCTTTTTGCTCTTTAGTTAGGCTTCTTTGTTCTTGCTGATATCCTATCATTTATCACCTTAAATATATTTATTAATACTAAATAAGATATTGATAATTTGATTAATTAATAGCAAGAGAAAAATAGTATCGAAAATTGAAATAATAAATTTTTGGTTGTAACAATATCACGGTTCTATAAACAAATTAGAAAGGGAAAAGAGATTATTTGGTAAAAATATAAGCTGAGATCAGATAGTATGTTGAATATCAAAATAGTATCGCATGCGGGTAGAGTATTGAATGTTGTTTTTATTAACAAAAAATAAACATATTTTAATAAAAAATTAGTTGACTATTTAATTCAGGTTATATCTAATCATAATTATAGCTACTGCGAACAAAACTTAAACATGGTGAAAACGTGATATATGGCAGATAATTTTGATGACGATAAAGGGCAGAAAGATACTTATGTAGGGTTTAGTAAACGTCATTGTGAGGAGGAAGACTAGTGTTCGGATTAAGGTTAAAAGGACGTCATTGCGAGGAAGCGTAGCCGACGAAGCAATCCATTTCTAATTAACCTAAATTCGGGATAACAATAAGCCTTTTAAAGAATGAATAATAGTAATGTACTGAGTTAGGCAATGAAAAAAATAAGAATACCGCAAAAATAATGAAAACAGCTATTAGTGGAGCAAAAAAATCTGTTATATTTATAGATATAAGTGAGTTTGGAATAGCTTGTTATTCTGGATTGCTTCGTTGACCTACGGTCTTCCTTGCAATGACGGAATAAATAGGCAGTCAACAGTAACTATTTGAGTCAACTATGAGTGAATTAGTTCAAGAAAACACCAGAATTATCCCTAATCGGCAGACCAGCCTTACAAAAGAACAAAGAGAAGCTGTTGGTTTACTATCAATTGGAACATTCCTAGAATATTTTGACTTAATGCTATATGTCCATATGGCAGGGCTGCTTAATGAGTTGTTTTTTGAACCAACTGATCCTCACACACCCTCTTTCATGATGGCATTTGCTTTTTGTACTGCCTTTGTTTTCC
>JAJIYL010000009.1 GCA_020881195.1 Rickettsia endosymbiont of Pseudomimeciton antennatum
ATAAGGAAAAATGCATTCTTGAAGCGGTTCTACGAATGCATTTTAACCTAATTTTTAGCTAATAATCTTATTTTTAATCTGAAAAATAAGATTATTAGCCATTTTTATTATTTTAACAATCAGGCGACGAACCGCTTCTAGCCTGATTGTTTACATTATTATTCCAATTTTGGATTAACGAAGTTAATCCGAAATTGGGGTTATCATTAGTGTGTTGTTGGCTATGTAGGGTTTAGTAAACGTTATTGCGAAGAGGCTTAAGCCAAGAAGCAATCCAGTCTAATGAATGTGGATTGCCACGACCTACTTGCGTGGTCTCGCTAATAGACGGGGAAATGCTAGTCGAATTAGCTATATTGTATGTTGTTTTTAAATTTTATAAAAAAATTAGTAGATAATTATGAATGAAATCCTATCAGTACCAAATGGTGAAAATAAAGTTTTATTACATTCCTGCTGTGCTCCATGTTCAGGAGAGCTCATGGAAAAAATGTTGATGTCTGGTATTGACTTAACTATTTTTTTCTATAATCCCAATATTCATCCTAAAAAAGAGTATGAAATTCGTAAGGATGAGAATATTCGTTTTGCTAAAAAAATGGGTATTAATTTCATTGACGCAGATTATGACGTACAAAATTGGTTTGCGAGAAGCAAAGGTATGGAATGGGAACCAGAAAGAGGCAAACGTTGCTCTATGTGTTTTGATATGCGTTTTGAACGCACAGCCCTTTATGCCTATGAGAATGATTTTAAAGTTATCACCAGTTCTCTTGGCATTTCCCGCTGGAAAGATATGAACCAAATTAATGAATCAGGTATTAACGCTGCTTCTCATTACGATGGGATAACTTACTGGACTTATAATTGGCGGAAATCAGGGGGAAGTAGCAGAATGTACGAAATAGCTAAACGTGAGAATTTTTATAAGCAAGAATATTGTGGCTGTATCTACTCACTTAGAGATAGCAATAATTGGCGTAAGTCAAATAACCGTGCTGAAATTGAAATTGGAGAAGAATATTATAAGGAATAGGAGCTTTTCACACGAACTACCTAAATTTAAGGTTTTACCAAAAAATTAATATAAATTTGGTTTCAGTTTTTATAATTTACTGATAGTGAGCGTTCACGGTTTTTTTGCTATTTTCTTATGATGAATAAAAAATCTGCTCGCCAAGCGTCTATTAGCGAGGAGCCACTTTGCGGCGACGCGGCAATCCATAAAATGGTCAGGAATGGATTGCTTCGTCGGTTACGCCTCCTCGCAATGACTCCAGGCTATTTTCCTTATGACTTTTAAATACTATGCGTAAGGTGAGTAAAATACTGATGTTTAAAAGTTTCTCTAGGTTTTTTAATCCAGAATTCGGGTTTTATAAATATCTATAGTTTTAATGTCGTCCCTGCTTCGGTGCGGGATATTGAATAACATTTAAATTTCTTTTGATGTTATTTCTTCTTGATCTTTTTATAGTATATCTTATATTTATGATTTGTTTTTGTACAAGTGAGCCTTTTTACATCAATTTGAAATAAGAATAATTATTTTTATCCCAAATTTGCAGTGTTTTAAAAGCGGGTGTAGCTCAGGGGTAGAGCGCTACCTTGCCAAGGTCGAAGTCGAGGGTTCGAATCCCTTCACCCGCTCCAGTACAAAACTATCTTATGGTAATACATATCTCTCTACGGAGACGACACTAAACATATGTCTGGAATAGAGTTAAATAAAATTGCTGCTTCTATTTTATTAGCCAGTTTAATTGCAATGATGGTAGGGTTTATAACAGATATTCTGTATAAGCCAATTTTACATCCTGAACTTCGAGGCTACAGAGTAGAAGTAACAGAAGATTCTCCTAATAGTTCTGATGCTAAAGCAGTTGCGGAAGCACCAGTAAATATAGAAGAATTGATGAAAAATGCTAATGCTGAGGCAGGAAGAGAAATAGCAAAAAAATGCTCACCATGCCATTCGCTTGACAAGAGTAAAGCCAATAAGGTTGGACCATATCTATGGAATATCGTTGGAACGGAAAAAGCTAAAGCAGAGAATTATAAATATTCAACTGCTCTATCTAGCAAAGGAGGAATATGGGATGAAGAAAGTTTATTCCATTTTTTGCATAAACCTGGTCAATATATACCTGGTACAAAGATGTCTTTTGCTGGTTTAAATAAGCCTCAAGATATAGCTAATGTTATAATGTTTTTAAAGACATTTGTTCATGACTAGGGGGCTGTGTCGGAGATGACTAATTAATTATATTTTGAGCTATTTTTCGGCGAGAATAAATATGATTTTTGAAGGAATAGTGTATCTATTTCAAGAAAATCATGTTTATTCGCAGCTAAAAAGAGCTAAATATAGAATTACTTTAGTTATTTTCGACCTCCTCCTAGGTGTTTAGTCCCAGGGTGTGATGATTAGTGTTAATAATAAATTTATTTGGATCAGATGTTTATGTTTTTATGATAAATTCATAAGGAGTTAAACCTTTGTTCTTGTTTATTTTTGTAGTAATAAATAATTCGAATACCACTGCGTTTACCTTGTCCTTTAGCCATCCATCTTATTTTTCTAAGTCCTCCACTGCCAGGAATAATATCTCCTTATTTAGGGTATAAAGCTAAATGCCATTGAAGGTCTGCGTAGTCATCATCAGTCAAATACGAACTTAACAACTTATTAAATAAAGGAGATTCTATATATTCCATATTAATATTATGGGACCGTTGAAAGATAAAAAATTGCTCTAATTTCAAAAAAAGAAAAAATCTTTTGTCTAAAAAATTACAAAAAAATTATCGACTCATTGCAATTTTTTTCATAAATTTTAGCTTTTTGTTCTGCCAGATACTTAATTTTACATAGCCAGAACGGTTAAGCGTTTCAAATTAAAACATATTGCATTCATAAATTCAGTAAATTGATTTTTTGCAATACCTATATATCTCAGTCGCTTATTTTCTTGTGAAAACACCCTCGTTATGTATAACGTAAACCGTTTCAACATTTTTATTACAAAATACTATACTAATTTCAAGGATTTTGTTTATTTTGAATTTTCTCTACTAATTTATACTCTAGATTAATGGTAGATCAATTTAGAGTAACCATACATGCAATGTGAGAATTTTGTTTTCTGTAA
>JAJIYL010000010.1 GCA_020881195.1 Rickettsia endosymbiont of Pseudomimeciton antennatum
CAATTCCCGAAATTAATTTATGTTGGTAATTTGTGCGTCGAGCCTAGACTCGCATCCTCACGTACATTTAAGTACGCAGCAAGGCTGCGTTCCGTGTCTCCTACAAATTCCTCAACCTAAATTAATTTCGAGAACTGGTATTAATTGAGTATATCCATACATAAGTTGATGATCAAACTTTTTAAATAGAACGGGTTGTAAGTTATAGTATATTAGACTTCTTTCGAAACTCGCTTATACGCAAGGATTTGTAGGAGACACTTCACCTCGAACCGCAGCGTACTCAAGTGTACGTGAGGAGCAGAGTACCGGTATCACGCACAAATTACCAGCAGAAGTAGAGTTTCGAAAGAAGTCTATTGATTACCAAACTTAACACACCTACTATTTTAGTATTTTTAATTTGACCGTATTTATTTCACCTAGTCTTCTTTAATCAATGATCGTATCAATGCATTAACAGCTTGTTGGTGTGCAGGGTTACGAATTTTCATAAAATTCCTTGACACTTCTATACACATACGCTGATGTTGAGTATGTACAGGCTCGACATTATCAACATCTTCTAAACCATTATAAAAATAATCGATATTTTTTTCTAGTGCTTTAGCAATAAGAATTAGCCTACCCATTGGTATTCTATTGACACCCTTCTCATATTTTTGTAACTGTTGATGGGTTACTACTATTACCTTTGCAAGTTGTTGACGTGACAACCCCTTGGCAAGCCTTAGAGAATAAATTTTTTCACCTATAAATTTGTCAGCTTTTTCTATAAAGTCATTTTTTCGTGCCATAATTAACTCCTTTAGAATTATTAAATTTTTGCAAAATATAATATATTATTAACAAATACAAATATTACTGTCATATATTATATAACCTAGAAAGGCAACAATTAAAATAGGTTTATTTCCATTTAAACTGTCTTCTATCAGTAAATATCGATTATATTATTTATTTATGTACAAATAGTACTTAATATTTTTTAACTATTATATAATTATAATAATCTTATAGGTAGTTAGCGAACTTGTAAATTACAATTTCATCTTTATTGGATTTTTTAAACCTTTATTTCATAATTATATATAGAAATAAGACTAAAAGCATTCATCTTACGCATGGCATTTAAAATCCATAGAGAAAATAGCCTAGCGTCATTGTGCGAGACCACGTAGCCGACGAAGCAATCCATTTCCAATCCAGAATTCGGGTTTATAGATTTTTCAGCTTAAACATTCTGACTTTATAATATGGGCTGCAACAGTTGATGGAGAATTATGCCCTTTTAAACCTAATTCTATTAAGATTTTTTGGCTTTCTCTTACTTGTTCAGCTGCTTTTTCTTTATCAACTAATAGTGATGTAAGCCTTGCCGCTATATTTGATTTAGTACAGTTAAATTGAATGAATTCTGGTAATATTTCCCTATTAGCAATAATATTAATCAAAGAAATGTAAGGTATTTTTATTAATAATTTTATTAGAAAAAAACTTACGATATTTAATTTATATGCAACAACCATTGGCGTATTACAAGCAGCAATTTCTAAAGTATTAGTACCAGATTTTGCTAAAGCAAGGTCAGCTGTAGAAAAAGCCTTAAGTCGATCACTTGAGAACTGGTAGTTAAATGCTGCATCTGATAAAAATGCTTTAATTAAAGATTGATGGCTAGGAGCAGCCAGGACAAATATCACTTGAAAATTAGGAAACTGCCTTACTAATAAATTAATTGCCTCTATAAAGATAGGTGCATGCCTTATTATCTCACCTTTACGGCTACCACAAGTGACACATAATAATTTTGCAAAAATAGGTATTTTTAATTCCCACCTTAACCGATTTTTATCTTGATTATCATAAAAATACTGCTCTAATATTGGGTGACCAATATATCGACAATCTAGCCCAACTTTTTGGAAATATGGCGGTTCGAATGGCAGTAAAGCTAACAAATAATCGTAAATTTTAGCGTATTTCATAGCCCGAGAAGGTTTATATGCCCAGACTGAGGGAGCAACAATATGCATGATTTTTAAGTTAGGTCGTGCTTCTCGAACCTTCTTTACCACTCTATAAGTAAAGCCTGGTGAATCTATAGTAATTAATAAATCTGGATTATGCTGAATAATATCGTCAATAGTTTGTTTAATTAACTTAGTGATCCTAAAAATATGTGGTATAATTTCGACGAAGCCCATAAGATTTATTTGACTCATCGGGAAAAGACTACATTCTAAGCCCGCCTCTTCCATCTGGCTTCCCCCAACACCAACAAACTCTAATTGCATTTCCTCCAATTTATAGAGTTCTTTTATACTTCGTATCAAACGACTCCCTATAAAATCCCCTGATATTTCACCAGCAATTAGATAAATTTTAGTCATTTGACCATTTTACCACATAGACTTAAACTTTTGTCAATCACTGCAGAATCGATACCAACACAATTAAGAATCGAATGAAATACATAGTCATGACTAATTTCAGTACCTAAATGACTGGCTATAGAACTCACCAAGTCAGGATGTTTTTTTTTAAATTCATCCGATACCCAAACTACAAAAGGTACTGTGGTTTGCTCTGGGATCATAGGTCCACCGTGACCGTAATAACCATGTTCTCCCAAAGATTCAGCATGATCAGAAACATACATTAGAATGGCATTATTATTTTTTAATAAATCTATTACGTTATATAAAAAAAAATCAGTATATAAAATAGTGTTATCGTAATCATTAATTAACTCTTCAGGATTACAAATACTTTGATCTACCATAGCAGCGGAATCACACTTAGGAGTAAATTTTTGGAATTCTTTAGGATATCTAGCAGAATATTTCCAATGACTACCACTTGTATGAATAACTAAAACCTCTTTAGTAGTAGAATTATTTACAATATTTTTAATATAAGGTAACATTTTTTCATCATGATCATTCATTTTTAATAAAGCAGAGCCACCTGGTATCATGGTAAAATTAACCTCATCATAAATTGTAGATTGGTTTTTACTCTTTAAATATTGTACCAAACTCTGAGTTCCAATCCAATTAGTATTAAAACCAAGTGTGGTGAAAACTGATAAAAAACTTGTGTCTTCCGTGCTTTTACCTAAATCTCTAACAGGATGGCGGGACATAAGAGATGGAACTGCAATATATGTATGATTAGATGAAGATTGTGCTTTAAACGAAAAAAGATTTTCAACGGTGCCTAAATACGGTGTAGTATCCCTGGAATAACCATTAATAGCAAAATGATCAAACCGGGCTGATTCTCCTATAACGAGTACAGCTATAATATTTTGATCAGATTGATCGGTAAAAGAAAATTTCTTATTTATATCCTCACGCATGGTGTGTTTACTATTAGAAAAACATAAATATGCATTATGTAGATATTGAATAGGAAAATAACTATTTAGCAATTTAAACTGTGGTGTAATAATATTATTAACGGTAATTAAAAGGCAAATTGCTGATAGTAATTTTGTGACAAATAGTTTACTATCTAAAATGGAGAAGTATTTCATTGTATAAACACAGCTAAATAAACTAAAAACTAACCAGACAATTAGCTTGATGCTGACTATTTCGTATACTTCATTAAAGTCGGTGGAGAAAAAACTACCCATCATTTCTTTTGTAGGAGAAATTCTAAAACAATATAGGTAATAGCTGGCAATTGCCCCTGTTATAAATAAAAATATCGTCCCAATTATAAAAACAAGCCGATGGATAGTTAAACCAAAAAAAATGATAAAACAAGTAAAGTAAATATATAAAAAGTCTTTACTCAACTCCAATATCGCTTTTACAAAAGTTACCTTGTAGTAGCTAAATTTGTAACAAGAAACTACTGAATTAAAAAATATGAAATAAATAAGGGCAAAAACTAAAGATAGTCTTATTAATTTACTATCTAGGTGTTTTTGAATTAGCTCTGACATAATAAACACATACTTTGTATAAATTGTAACTTAGGTATCATGATAATAGCAACATTGCAAGAATTTTCTCAGCTTCTACAAGCTAATAGACCAGTTATTGCCATAGATTATGGAATGCGGAAAACAGGCATTGCTATTTCAAATCAAGAACAGACTATCGCTATGCCGCTAAAAACTATTTATGAAACGATAGAAGAAAATAAGATTAAGTCAATATTAGATTTAGTCGCAACTTATTCCATCTGTGGTATAGTCATAGGTTTGCCCATTAGTATGAATGGTCGAGCTAGTGAGCAAACTACAATTATCTTAAAATTCAGCACAAAACTAAGCTTTGCGACAAATCTTCCTATATATCTACAAGATGAAAGGCTTACTTCCCTTGCGGCTAATAGTTTATTAAAATCGTTAGGAGTCAAAAGACGAGAACGCAACCAAAAAGATGATTCAATTGCAGCAAGTATGATTTTAGAAACTACTTTAGATTCTATCAAAAAACTTCAATAGGCTAGTGGAGGGTTCAGTAATTCTTGTATTATGGGGTCACTTCATACATGAGTTAGGTTGTAACTCGAAAAATATTAGCACTTTAATTGCTTTTAAACTGCCATGGTTGAATTTATATAAAATAATTATAGAAATACAAACAATTCAATGCTATAAGTGAGTCATGCTATGGTCACATGACTTGGAGAGGTGGCCGAGAGGCTGAAGGCGACGGTTTGCTAAACCGTTATACGGGTTAACCGTATCGAGGGTTCGAATCCCTCTCTCTCCGCCATTCGGTACGAGTTGTCGTTTTTTCAAAAATATCGAACGGGAAACGTAGAGAGGTCTCAAGTTTTTTGCCCCTAAGCTCCAGGTTCTGAAATACGAATTTTATCATTTTGCGTTTTTGAGGCATTTCAGAACCTTTGAAAGTTTCATAGGCTTCAGAAGCTAGAGTTATCAAGGTTGAGGCGGTATCGGTAAATTTGTCATCTGCTTCATCATAAATTTTCAATAATCGATTAATTTCATATTGACGATCTTTTAATTGTTGTTTTTTTGCTTGAAATTCTTCTGTACTCAGTTCACCATTAAGTCGTAAATCTATTAATGAGTTCAATCTTTTTTCGTTTTCAGTATGTTCTTTCTTTAAACTAGCTGTCGCTTCATCATGTTCATCTTTTTTTAGCTCATTAGTGTTTTTAAGGTGTTCTAGCGTGTCTTTTAATAGTTCTGGGTCTCTTATACCTATTTTCTTAAAAACCTCTTCTATCTTCGCTAAAACCTCATCTTCCCTAACATATATTTTTTTGTTTGGATTTTTTGGATCCCATGCTGCCAAATAAACCCATTGATCTACCTTACCATTAGCATATGTTTTACTATGAATTTCCGATGTCACTATCTTGCCTGTTGTTGCACAAGTAATTAACCCTCTAAATAGGAAATCTTTACCTCCATATTTGAAAGGCTTTTTATTCCAGCCTAAACGTACTTCTTTACATGCCATAAATGTTTCTCTTGTAATAATTGGTGGATAATTATGCAGCCACATCTCTCCTTTTACTAACATCTCACCGTAATAAAATGGCTGCTGCATTAAACGGTGTAATACTGTTTTATTTAGGTAATAATTCTTTTTACTCCTTAACCCTAACTCTTTTGCCATATTTACTATCTTTCCAAGAGTATATGCTCCTGTAGCATATTCTTCAAATAATTTTTTTATAATAAAAGCTCTAGATGAATCTAGAATTACTGTACTATTGCCATGTGCATCTCTGCTATTTAGATAACCAATAGGAGCAGGACCTATCCATTCTCCTTTACGTAATTTGTGATCTAAACTCCTTTTGACATTATCACTTAAACTATCAACATAAGATTGAGCCATTAATACGTTCATCCCCCATACCAATTTTTCATGAGATTGAGAATCTTTTGTTAATATATAACCTTCAGTTCTAAAATGTAATTCTATTTTACCATCTTTTATTGGTCCTTCCAATAATGAAATTTCTGAAATTCGTCTTTGAATGCGATCAACTTTATCAGCTACAATAGCAATGGTTTCCCGATAATTTTTGGCAAATTTAACCATTTCTCTAAATTGTTTACGATCACCTTTACTGGATGATTCGGTGATTTCAAAAATTTGAATAACTTGCAAGTTCTTACGTTGACAATATTCTATTAATCTGTGTTTTTGAGCTTCAATAGAATATCCATCTTCTTGTTCTTTAGTTGAAACTCGTACTAAAATTACAGCATTTGTTGCTTTGTTTGTCATATTTTCTCCTTAGATAATAAATTTTGCTTTAATTGAAAGTATACTCAAAGAGATAGCTCAAGCACCTCACAAGTCAAGTTGAACTGTTATTAAATTATCCTATTCCCTTCAGTATTAGATCCAAGTGTAATATTTTTTTCAGTATTAATAAATTTTGGTTATTAAAAATAAATTATTCTGACTTGCAATAGTGCTACGTCATCTGGTTTGTTATTAAACTCCTATTTTAGCTATTTTAAGGCTATTACACAGCTTTTTAGTGTCATTATGGTAGAGAACCTAGCTTTTGAATTATTACGCTCTAAGTTTAAATATGAGCTTTTTGATTTATATGGGTTTGCTTTTTATGGTTAGCTATTTTTCTTATCCCTTTGCTTTTTTGCCTTGTAATACCAGTTCCCGAAATGAAATGCATCAATAGGTTCTTTTAAATATATAATATAAGCTCATTACTTTTTCCTGTCTTTATACTTTATACTAATTTAAATTAGGGAACTGGTATTATACTCCTAGTTTTTTGTTGTGTTTCTCTAGAGTCTCAATTAACAATTCTTGTACTTGATAATTAATATCTTCATTTTCAAAATCTGTGAAATCTATTATTATTTTACTTCTAATGTTGTTAGACTCTAAAATTTTCATTAGTCCTATTGCCCCACTGCTTGTAATATTGTTATAGCTAATATCTATTTGGCTGATGGTTCTATTAGTTTCCAAAGCTTTAACAATCTGGACAATCCCAAAATCACCAATATTATTAACATTAAGATTTATTTGCTTTATAGTGCTATTATTTTTTAGAAATCTTGCTAGTATGATTGCTCCTTGATCAGTGATATTATTGCCACAAAGATTCACTTGCTTTATAATTTTATTATTTGTTAGAAGTCCTGCTAGTATCTCCGCTCCCTGATCATCAATATCATTGTTACTAAGATTTATCTGCTTTATAGTTTTATTATTTTCTAGAAATTCATCTAATATGATTAGCCCTTGAACACCAATATTGTTATACTCAAGGTTTATATTAATCAAACTATGATTATTCTCTAACACTTCGACAAGTAGACTTAGTTCCTCAAAACCAATATCGTTGTCGCAAAGATTTATTTCGGTTATAAGTTCATTATCTTCCAAAGCCTTGCTAAGTATTTCAATTCCTTCTAAACCTATATGCTCTTTGCTAAGGTTAATATGGGTTATGTTATTGCTTTGCAAAATATTTCTAAGTATTTGTGCAGCAATATTAGTAATATTATTTATTCTTTCATTTGTTGAATTATTTTGTTGTTGATCTTTAACATCGGTAGTCATAAAATTAATTCCTATTTTTTGTTTTTTGGAAGATAGACACTGAGGTTAGATTTAAAAATTTGACGATTATTGCTTCTAACCTCGGTGCTTGACACCACCCCACGTGGCATCTTATCCAATTCCTATCATTGTTCCCAGGATTGTAGTTGTTTCCCCTTAATATAGTGTTAAACCACAGACAAATTACCACTCAGTTTTTTGTCATGGCTCTCTAGAGCCTTAATTAACAACTCTCCTACTTCATTACTTATAAAATCTTCTTTAAAATATATTGTTATTTCGCTAACAACTTTATTGGACTCTAGAATTTTCACCAGTTCCATTGCCCTGTTATTACTCATACTATCCTCATAGCCAAAATCTATCTCTTTGATGGTTCTATTAATTTCCAGAGCTTTAACAAGCTGAACAATCCCAAAATCACCAATATTATTGTCCTCAATATCTATGTACTTTATAGTGCTATTATTTGCTAGGAACCATGCTAGTGTAACTGCTCCATGATAATCAATATCGTTATACTTAAGCTTTATATAATCCAATGTGCTATTAGTCTCTAGCCCTTTGGTAAGCAGACTTATTCCCTCAGAGTCAATATTATTGCTGTTAAGATTTATTTCACTTAGAACTTTATTATGTTGCAAAGCTTTGCTAAGTAGCCCCACTCCTTCTGTCCCAATAGCATTATCAGCAAGATTTATGGAGGTTAGAGTTTCGTTACGCTCAAGAAAATTGCTTAACAACCGAGCTCCTTCTACACCAATATTGTTACACGCAATATCCAGTATCTTTATAGACTTATTATATTTTAGAGCCTTGGTAATCTCTCCTATTCCTTTTACTCCTATATTATTTTCAGAAAGAGATAGCCAACATATACTATTATTATTCTCTAGAAACATAGCTAAACCTTCTGCCCCACCATCTCCAATATTATTTCCATTAAGATTTAGTATAGTTATATTATAATTTTTCAAAGCTTTTGCAAGTTGACTGGCTCCCGTATCGCCAATATTGTTATCATTAAGATATATTTCGGTTATAGTGTTATTACCTTTCATCGCTTCTGCAAGTCTATATATACCATTATTGCCAATATTGTTCTCACTAATATCTATTTGAGTTACAGTGTTATTATTCTGCAGAAACTCTGCAATTAGCTCTGTTCCAGCATCGCCAATCGCGTTGCCGTAAAGATATATACTTTTTACCGTGTTGTTGTTCTTTAAAGCTTGGATAAGTAGCTTAATACCAATACTACCAATATTATAGTGTCCAAGATTTATATCGGGTACATTTTCACCAGCTTGTAATTTTTCAAGAAGTTCATAAAAGTTATTAAGTTTAACAAGTTCAGTCATAATATCTATACCTCCAAATTTATTAGATATTTAACGGTTATTTAGGGTACTAGAGGTTAGATTGGTAAAATTTGCGTTTCATTCTAACCTCTGTACTTGTTAACTAGATGGCACTTACTACTTAACAACAAACTTAAATATGTTAAGTGCTATCAACACCACACATATCCCACATCTGGAGAGGAGTACAGCGAATTAGCAAGTAAAATCAAATATTTTTCTAAAAAAACCAAAGAAGCTGCAAATAGGAGACAGCGAAAAAATAACCGCTGTAACATGCAATTTCTTCCTTAGTAAAAACCGGCTTATTAATCGATAATTTATCAAATACTAATTCTGGATTTGCTTTAATCTTGGCAGCATTTTCTTTTAGTATTTGTTCATTTATTAACCTTAATTTTGAGTCTTTTATATAATGAGCTGCTCCTTCATGGATAGTTGGTACTAAATCAATGCCCCGTGCCTTATGTGATAAATGTGATACCTGTTCTAAATGACCATATTTCTCTAAATACAAATTGGTGAAATGAGCTACATTTTCTCGGTAATAATATAAAAACTTTTTCCTTCCCCAATCACGTCCTTTTTCACCAAAAATTACTTGGTCGTTTTCTGGTGAACGTATCAGTTTCCTAGTAGTCATCTGAATATGAACATGTGGATTATCTTCATTGTCATAATGAATGTTTATGTCTGCTACCATGCCATGACTAACTAGGCACTCCAAAGCAAATTGTTCGATAAGTTCAATATTCTGCTGTAGTGTTAATTCTTTCGGTAAAGCTATGATCAGCTTTCTAGCTGTTTCAGCATTTTTTCTTGTTTCTGCACTTTCTGCTTTGTTCCATAATTCTTGTCTATTATATACCCAGCTAGGAGCATCATCTGGAGCCAGAATTATGCTATGAGCAAGCCCCTTTCTACTGGTAAAATTATAGCTAATAGTTTGTTTTTTTCCTGTACTACTATCAGTTGTAATAAGCTGCAATTTACTTCTTGAAATATAGCTACTTGCTGCAACTGCATTGTGTCCTTTGCTTCTTTGTACTTCTGATTTGCTACAATGATATATTGCCATACTATCTAAGCTATAAGTTTTGGGTAATAGCAATGACAAGAACCGAATCTTTGAACGCAGGCAAACTAGGTTTACCTAGTTTGCCCAAGTGCGCCTATCGGAATTCCAGCTGTAAATGCTAAAACCTTGGACGTAAATAAATCAGCTTATTTTGTGTGGTAAATCTCATATAGACAGCAAAATCCCCCTTGTGGCTAATGGACAGGGTGTCGGCAGAGGGAATGGGAAAAAGGCATATGTATGTTTTACAACGTATACTTCTAGTAAATTAAAGATTGTAAAAAATTAGAGTAATACGGTTATTAATTAAATAAAGCCGGACACTAGACTTTACGCTAAGCTAAGTACAAGTTGTTTTATAAGATCAAAAATACAAAAATATGTTAGTAACATGTTTACCATATCGATAATTCAAAAGATAATTGCTGGAGCTGTTAGCTTATTTATGTTATAATTTCTTAAAGCGAATGTTTATAGTAACTCTTAAATGTAATAGAATAACATGACCTCTAAACTTTCTGATCTTAATACAACCGATCAAGATATTCATATCGGAAGTAATACGCTGCCGAGAATGAGAACAGGTACGGATGATTTTAAGACGTTATTGTTAAATAGTGATGTATTTGTTGATAAAAGCTTAATGATTAAAGAGTTATTGACAGATAGTGGAGATGTCATCCTAATCACTAGACCAAGGCGTTGGGGTAAGAGTTTGAATATGAACATGCTTCAGAAATTTTTTGAGATAGAGGTGGATGAGAGAGGTAAGGCTTTACCGTTGGAACAGAAGATCAATAACAAGCTATTTACAGGTGGTACAGTAGATTTAGGATTTGACGAAACTAAAGAGCTAAAGTCTTTAAAAATTGCAGGTAATGCTAGTAGCATGAAACGTCAAGGTCAATTTCCTGTGATTCTGTTCAATCTTAAAGATGTAAAAGGCAGTAGTTACCAAGAAATTGAAAGCGGGATAAGAAATCAAGTAACTAAGTTATTTGTAAACCATCGATACTTAAATCATTATATGGCAAAAGATGAAAATTTACTAGATGATGTACAAAAGGAAAAGTTAAGTCGATATTTTACAGGAAAGCTTGATAAGGAAGACTTAAAAGATAGCTTACGTTTTTTAAGTGAAGTACTGTACAAACATTTTAATCAAAAAGTGTATATATTGATTGATGAATATGATACACCGATTAATAGTTCTTACATTGAGTTTGGTGATAAATTAAAAGAATTTGATGATGTACTAAAGATATTCCGCGGAATGTTTGGTAATAGCCTAAAGACTAATCCCTGCTTAGAAAAAGGGGTAATTACTGGTATATTGCGGGTTGCTAAAGCTAATTTATTTTCGGATTTGAATAATGTTAGTGAGTATACCTTACTTGATGAAGAATTTTCTAAGTTCTATGGCTTTACTCAAGCAGAAGTTGATGAGTTATTAACTAAAGTACCAACAGCAACTAATCCTGAGCAAATTAAAAATTGGTATAATGGTTACAATTTTGGTGGGGAGATTATCTATAATCCATGGTCGATTATGCAATGTTTGGCTCATAAAGGGAAACTTGATCATTATTGGCTAGATAGTGGAGGAACGGGTCTTATTGATAAAACATTATTGTCAGATGAGATGCAAGCCGATCTCCAACAATTGGCTAGTTGTAAGAGTATTATCTCACCTATTACCAAACAAATCAGTTTCAGCGATATTAATACGCGAAGTGGGTTATTTAGTTTGCTATTATTTAGTGGTTATTTAAACCCAACAGCTATCGAACCTGCAAAGGATATCTATGAATTATCAGTGCCTAATAAGGAAGTAGAATATATATATGAAACCAGGCTATTACAATGGGTGAGCAGCAAGTTACAGATGGATAGTTCTTTATATTATTCATTTGCTAGTTTGTTGCCTGCAGGTAAAATAGAAGAATTTAAAGAGAAATTACAAGAGTTACTACTAAATGCCACTAGTTTTCATCAAACTGGCGAGAAAAAAGCAGAGCTATTTTATAGCGGCTTTATGCTAGGTTTAATTAACACCTTATCTCCTGGCTATATCATAGATAGTGAGCGAGAAACGGGCAGTGGTAGAGCTGATATTATGTTAATACCTAAAGCTGGAAAGCAGAACAATGCTATTATTATAGAATATAAAATATGCAAATTTTCTGATATTCTAGAATCAGTTGCAAAAGATGGGTTAGATCAAATCATAAAAAAACGATATGAGGCTAAAATAAAAGAATACTCACATGTTCAAAAAATCATCAAAATTGCTATGGCTTTTTTCGGCAAGGAAGTGGCATTAAAATACCAAATAGAAATATCAAGTGCTAATTTCATCTGATAATTTGTGTGATTGTATCTTGAAATAAGTCTTTAAAGAAGTAGAGTAAAAGCAAGGAGTGATACCGATCGTGTGATAGGTTAAGAAAGACCGAGTGAATCTAAGGTACCTTTTAGCAACAAATTTAGCATAATTTTCTAGTAAGATAGCATCTAGTTTTCAAGTTGCTTTAATTTTTAATATTAGTAATTTCTTCTTTTTTAATTAAGGTAATTCGTTCAATAATATCCCCATTATGGCACTAGATGCCGAATATATGACTTCTTCCTTCGTGGCTCTATTTTTTTATTTTCTTTGTTAACAAATTCACTTGTCCATATATGACATTGCGTCCTCTAATCTCTGCTTAGATCAACATCGCTATCAAGTCTCTTATGGATAGAGTCACAAGTAGTGCCAATAACAAATATGTGGTTCGTTTTAGACGAATTACCAGCTTTGCAAAATACCATCCCTCTGCCAACTACTCTTACCGAAAGTAGGAAATATGGCGATTGTTTTGTTGCAGGTTTGCAAAATATTTACCAACTGGAAGAAATATACGGCTCTGCAGGAATTAGCTCTATGCTCGACTTATTCAATACTAAATTCATCATTTCGTGTTGTTGAACAACAAACTGCTCATAGGTATGCACTTATGATCGTAGAACAAGAGACTCCTGAGAAAGCCTGTCTTACAACTCTAACACTATGCACTATGGCTTGAATACCAATAACATCGAACAGTAAAAGACTGTTAGTCATGCCATCTAAAATCATGACTCTACCAGATATTACTTGCTACGTCAAATTGACCGGTAACTAAGTTAACGATATAGTTGCAAAATATACCATCATTTACAATTTTTTGCAACTAATAATATATCAAAATTTATCCTATGCAAATTATTACCATGTTATATTAATTAAAATTACTCATCTATATTATGCTCTCCCATTAATTGCTGCATAACATGCATTGAACTATGAACTACTGGAAAAGTATCAAATTCACTTCGTACTTCAATTAATTTGTCTTCTGTTTCTGCATTTCTATGGAATACTGCCCAAAGCATAGCGGCTTTATCACCATCTGTTAAGGATTTAATATTATTTGGTTGTTCTTTGTAACGAGCTAATTGCTTTTCAGCATCGTTAGCTTTTGCTGTTATTTCTGTACCACTTACTTGATGTTTATTAGTTTGGGGAACACCTTTGGTATCATCCCACTTAAGCTCTATTCCTACAAACACTTTTTTCTCAACTAATCCTATATCAACACGATACCCTCCACCAGATTGCATTTCTGGAACAACACTGATACGCTCACCACCTTGAAATTGAGCATCACTATAGTGTGAAAATACCCCTTGTACTACAGCTTGAAAATCATCTTCACTGTTAATTAAATTCTTAAATTCAAATAAATATTTAGCTATCTCTTTAAATAACTTTACATAATATTGTGCATCATCTGCCTCTATAGTATCTTTCCTCATTACAGTTACAGCTTCACTTAATACAAGATTTAAGGCTTCTGTATCAATATCTAATACTTCAGAAAATTGTCCTAAAAATCCCTGGGTCTTTTTGTTATTATACTCACCTAAGCTATTATAAGAATTTATATCAATGCCCTGATCGCTACACCAATCTTCAAATTTTTTTTTGTCACCTTTTGTAAAATTTTTAAGTTTTAAGTTAACTTCTGTTATTTTTATGTTGCTATTTCCTCCAATTATACTCTCTATACTAACTTTCTTACCTTCTGGTATAGGATATTTTACGTTACTTCGGGTTATATTAAGTAAAACTAACATTTTTTGTTCTATATCTGGATTTATAAACCCAAATGTTGCTGTATTCTTAGATACATCTTCTGTACCTCCTGTGCGAGACTCTCCTCTTACTTCTTGTCCATATTTAAAAACATGTTTTTCCCATGATTCTTCTCTTGGAGTTGTAGAAATTAACTGCCCCAATAACATCTTTACTGTATAAAAATAATAATCTGGAACCTCATTTGGTATAGAATAATAAATATACTTTAATTGCTCGTTTATTCTTGCCCTATCAGTTGTTTGTAGTACTAGCCGTGAGAAAGGTTGATGATTAACATTTTTTGTATCTGCTTGAATCCACAATCTTTTATTCTCTTCCAAATCACAATTGAATACCGAATAAACAATATCTTCACTGTTTGTAATCATTCTCTGCGATCCATACCAAAATGCATCAGCATATTTTTTAGCTTGCTCCTTATCATTTTGAGAAATATCACTTGTTCTTCCCTTTTTAAGTTCGACAATCACAGGGATAGTATTCAGTGACCGTTCAGATCCGCGTACTAAGATAACGACATCAGCAAAACCTTCACCTAAAGATAATTCAGTATAACATTTAAGATTATGGCTATACTTAAATAGCATAACAAAAAATCCAGTTAATAATCCATGATATTCATACTCTTTAGTAAATTTGATTCGTAGGTTTTGAACTAAATGTTTATGAACTTCTTGACCAAAATATTTAAGAATTTCTGTAGCATTATCTTTGACCTCTTTTTTATCTGTTGAAGAAAGCTCAGACACCCAATTTTCTATATTTTTTTCATGCCCTTTAATACTAAAATGATCACAGCTAATTCCTGAGTCAGGAGCCAGATTACCAGTAAATTGGGATGTCTCAATCCACATCTTTGTTGATTTAATGACCGGATCTTTTGCGTGTCTTATTGAAACAGAATAACCTTTTTTATTTAGCTCGGTATAATTTGCTATCTGATTACTTAGATAATTTATTTCTGATTGTGTAAAACGTTGTGGAACATTATATTTAAAATGGGTTTGAACAGTAGAATCTGTATCAAAACATTCTATAAATATTAATTTATCTTGTTCTTGTGTTGGTACTCTATCTTGTGGTTTTCGTACTAGAACAGCTAACTTTACCCCTTTAGTAGTACTACCTACCTTTTCAATATGACAGAATACTTTTTTAACTCCTAATTTTATTCCTAAAGTAGTATCTGGTAAAGCTAAAAAACTAGCCAAATTAAACAATGGAAAAAAACCATCCTTATTAACTGAGCGTTTATTATCTGGTATTTGATTAACAAATGACTGAAACCTTTGTTGAAAGGCACGAATATCACCTGACAACAACATTTCAACTAATTCAGGATATCTTTCATTTATTGGGTTAGCTGGTTGCATATTTTACCTATTTTTTATAATTAATTCATAGTCCTATTCTCTTTATTTTACTTAAAAACATTAGCTATCACTGTTCTTCCACAATATCAAGCTTTCCTAAACATTCTAGTGCATCACTAGTATCACTACCATTATTTGATGAAATAGGAGAAGCATCTGTATCATGGAGAGTTCTTTTTTCATTAAAAACTTCCATTAGCTGTGGTAAAGTTTCTTTAATCTTATCGTTTATAATACTAAATTTATTATTTTTTGTATCACCAGTGGATATATAGTTATTGACTGAAATATCTATATTATTAATAAATTGATTAATATCTTCTAATACTGCTTTGTTATTTTTAGCATAACAAAATAAAAATTCTTTTAGTGATTCTTTATTATCATTCTCATAAAGAATACTACAAATAATTTTACCTGTGCTACAAAGAAAAACATGTTGACGTTGATCATCACTATATGCGTGCCATAATTCTTGAAGAGCTTTCTTATATCCATTTTCTGCACACTTATTCAACAAGAGATTAGAATAGTTATTATTATCAAATTCAGGCACTTGCTGCCAAAATTTCTCCCTTCCTAACTCTATAATATCATGTAAAAACTTTTCTCTAAGTTCAGCACACTTTTCATCACTGATAGCAGACAATAAGCTGTAATATTTGTTAATATTATAAAATTGAGCTTGTATTGGAAATAATTGGCACACCGTATCAAAATATCCCTCTTCAATTAACAACTTAAGTATCGATGGACCACGAGGATGACTAAACTTTTCAAGAAAAGAATCTAGTTGTTGTTTATCTTTCATTGCCTCCTGTAAGCAAAAGATAGCTACATCTTTTCCCCTATTACCTGCTGTACTACTAGCAGAATATAATGCCGCTTCAACAAGTAAGTTTAATCTAGTCTCTGCAGAAATACTCGAATCTTCTAATAGTCTTGTAGAAAAAAATGCAACTGCTTCACGCTCATTATTGTAATAAGCTAATTTAAGCCCATAAATATTAAGATTAGGATCATAATATCCAAAATATATGTCATTTTCTTTTATTTGCTCTAGCTTATCAGTAATATAGTGCCCCCAAAATCTTTCTAATATAGTTACTTCTTGTTTTAAAATATTATCTTCAGATACATTGCGTACTTTTTGATATTTTGCTTTTTTAAGATCAAATAAGTTACGGATTAGCGTTTCATCTAAACAATTCAAACAAGCTAGCCTAAAACAATAGGTAATATCGAATGAATCTTTAAAATTACTTTTTAAACTATTATCTATTAATCTTTGTGCAAGTATTTTTGTATTTAATCTTTTTCCATATATATTATCATCAAGCCAGCAATCATCTGCAGAAATAGCAGCTGACACTACAGCTTCAAAGTAATCACGAACTTCATAATTTTTGTAAACCCATCTTGTAATTTGTTTTGTTTTAGATTCCTTAAAAAGATCATCATCCTTTATAACCATTGGCAAAATTCTATTAAGAGAATATGTTCCTGGTTGACCTACAGCTTCTTGTTCCATGATATGCCTCTATAGTAATTATGTAAATATAGTAAAGATTTACCTACTTTTAATACTAACAAATTACGTAATATAATGTCAATTTTTTTCTACTTTGATTATCATGGTGGTTAAAAACGATACTAATTTTAAACCACTATATTTTAAACAATCAAGATACAAGATTTAATATTACAGACACCACAAATTATTGATCTGATTATCAAATAAACTTTGGCTGTCAGAGGAATATTCAAGAACTAATAATGACAAACATTATAAATTACCCCATCTGATTATTCTAATATAAGCATAGAGGTTTGAATAATTAATAATTTTATGTCTGATTGGGTTCGGAAATTGTTCACTACGCCCCGCCATTCAGTACAACTTGCTACTTTCTGCATTTCTGTGAATGGAAAAGCCAGAACGTAATGCAGTTTACAGCCCTCGAGTGTTAGGTTCGAAAATATAAAATTTAATAATTTCCTTTTTTCAGCAATTGTCGAACAAGGTCTGCAAGCTTTTTAGAAAGCTTATCATCTACTTTGTCATAACTCTTAATTAATTCAGTTAATTCATACTGTTTTTCCTTCAATTGAGTTTTCTTACGCAAAAATTCTTCTCTAGGTTCTGTACACCTATCTTAACCCAAAATAAGACAATAGAAGCAAGAGCTAAAAAAATAATTATAGATTAAGTTGAAATAACAAATATCTAGTTGTAACAATATCACGATCTCAATATAAGCATGATAAGTTCCATAGCAACTTAAGAAAATACAAAACTGGATTGTAAATTGTAATCATCTTTTGACCCCCTATTGTAATCAACTATTGCCCCCCCTGAGTCCATAAAAAAATTAGTTAATTTTAGTTAAAATTCAGATAAAATTCTCCAAAATCCTTAATAATTTTTAATTAATACAATAATCTACTAGTTTAACCTTTAATCTACATCTCTTCCTCCTCTAAAACTTTTATTACCAGTTTCTATGATTCAACAATGATGGGTTATCCTATCGATAATTGCCTTTGTTGCCTTAGGATTACCAAATATATCTCCCCATTCTTCAAATCTCAAATGGGTTGTTATAGTCAGCGAGGACTGTTCATATAATTTAGCAAACAGCTCAAATAATAAGAATCTAGCCTCGGGTTTTATTGGCACATATCTTCATTCCTGCTAAACCCAATTTATCTAATAACAATATCAACTCTTTCATTTAATTTCCCTCCACTACTAAATGGGTTGTTAAATGTATTTTACTGTAGCTGCTACAATCAGCATCTGGAGGATTTTTTAACTGAGTAAACTTATATTCATTGATTTCTTCTTGCATAGCAGGTTGCAGATATTGTGCAACTAATTTAGCACTACTGCCACCAATAATAATTGCTATGAGGCTGCCTGCGATAACTAATTAATTATAAGGAATTAAGAGAAATAGTATGAGTACAGTAGATAATAAAGAATTGGGATTGTTGCTGGAAGCAATTGGTAGTTATGATTTATATACACCAAGTTGTCGTAAAGTATTAAAGACACTTGCTAAGTTTGCTATAGATGGTGTTGCAAAGGTAAGTATTAGAAATCTTAGTAAGATATCAAATGTCTGTATACCTACAATCTATAAAAATCTAAAGCTATTACAAGACACTGAAGTTATTGAAGTGATTAAACAAATGCCAAAAACCGGAGGTAGCAATTTTGTACTGAACTCGCTTAAGCTTAATGAGATAATTAAGTATCATGAAAAGCTGATAGAAATAAGAAAAAATAGAAGAAAATTAAAAAATAATTAAAAAATAATTGCATAACTAAATATTTTGATAGTGGTCTTTATGAACATGCATTTTTTACAAAGCATAAAATAGATTTTGATTCTGATAAAACCGTTTATGAGGATATATAATATAATAGTGAATTACTTGGCAAGTATTACAAAAGAGAGGGTCTAGAATACAGTGATGAAGACGATCAGTTGGAACATAAAATGTTTTGGGATGATTTAAGTTGTTGTACTACCTATTTTGAGCCGCTTATTTTTAATAAGGAAATAGCTATCTGCCAGGCATAGGATTTAATTTGTACAGCAAGACACATATTCGCACGGAACGCTATACATATCAGTATCATACTGCACAAGGCTCAAAGGCGAAACTATAGTTGGATGTAACCTATAAGCTATAAACTCCCCTCTATATTTTAAATGAGACGCCATTTGAACAAATTTATCATTAAAAATACGCTTTTTCTTCCAAAGGGGTCAATAGTTGATTACAATTTACAATTATGCTTAACTTCACTTAATATAAAACATCTCTACATTATTTGTAGTCTAAATTAGTGGTGGATTAATTTAGAGTAACTATACGTGCAATGTAAGAATTTTGTTTTCTGTAAATCCACTCGCTAGATTAGCTTGTTTGTGCTATTATTTACTTAATAAAGTTTATAATATATCTTCTTAAATATAATGAAATTAATATGACAGTAGAACTTTCTGATAATATATCAAACAGAAAAACTAATATTGTTAAAGGTAACAATAAACCACCGAGAATGAGGGTAGGTACTGATGATTTTAAGACATTATTGTTAAATAGTGATG
>JAJIYL010000011.1 GCA_020881195.1 Rickettsia endosymbiont of Pseudomimeciton antennatum
TCTAGAATCTGTTTCAAAAGAAGGACTAGATCAAATCGTAAAAAAACGATATGAGGCTAAAATAAAAGAACACTCACATGTTCAGAAAATCATCAAAATTGCTATGGCGTTTCGCGGTAAGGAAGTGGCACTGCAATATCAAATTGATGTGATTTCTTAAGTCTAATATATACAGCTACAATGCTAATAACTCTAGCATCGCAAGGCTATAAAACTTTTCAGGGTTCTTGATGAGCCTTCAAAAACGCAAAATGATAAAATTCGTATTTCAGAACCTGAAGCTTAGAAGCAAAAAACTTGAGTACTCTCTACGTTGATATTTTTGGAAAAACGACAAGTCAGATACTAAATTGCTTGTAATTCAAACGCTTACTCTCTATTATTAGAGCTTCGTTACCTCATATTGCAACTCCATATTTTTTCCAGAAAATGCTAAGGAAATTTTAAGTATTTGTTTTACATGTGAGTACTCTTTTATTTTACTATCATATTTTTTATCCATAATTTGTTGTAAGCCAGATTTAGCTATATCTGCTAGATCTTCTGAGGATTTAGCGATTTTATACTCAATAATCATCGCTTTATCACTTTTGCCCATTTTCGGGATCATCAGCAGATCTGGACGTCCATCACCTGACTCACGTTCACTCTCTATTATATAACGAGAAGATAGAGTATTCATCAGTCCTAACATAAAGCCACTATAGAATAATTCAGCCTTCTTCTCGCCAGTTTGATGAAAACTAGTAGAGTTAAGTAGCAACTCTTGCATACTCTCTTTAAACTCCTCAATTTTACCATCTGGCAGTAAGCTAACAAGTGGATAATATAACGAACTATCCATTTGTAATTGCTTACTAACCCACTGAAGCAGTCGTGCATTATATATATTTTTTATTTCTCTATTAGGTACAGATAATTGATAAATATCTTCTTCTGGCTCAAGAGCAGTAGGGTTTAAATAGCCACTAAATAGTAACAAGCTAAACAAACCTGACCGTAACCCTATATCAGCAAAACTTATATGTTTCATAATAGAAGAAGTAATAGTTTTACCCGCGGCTAAATCCTGTATATCTCTCTGCATATCATCTGAGAGCAGTACATGATCAATCCACTGAGTTCCGCCACTATCAATCCAGTAATGGTCAAGTTTGCCCTTCTGGGCTAAGCATCGCATAATTGACCAAGGATTATAGATAACTTCTCCACCAAAATTATACCCATTATACCAATTTTTGATTTCTTCTGGATTCGTAGTGGTTGGCACTTTGCTTAATAATTCATCAACTTCTGCTTGAGTAAAGCCATATATATCTGCAAAATTCTCATCTAACAGACTACATTCAGTTAGGTTATTCAAATCTGAAAGCAAATTAGCCTTAGCAATACGCAATATGCCGGTAATGACACCTTTTTGTAATGAATCATTACCTTTAAGGCTATTACCAAATATTGCTCGAAATAATTTAAGTACGTTATTAAATTCTTCTTCTTTATGACCAAATTCTAAATATGCACTATTAATTGGCGTATCATATTCATCGATTAGTATATAGACTTTTTGTTTAAAATGTTTAAAAAGTAAATCGCTCAAAAAATTTAAACTATTCTCAAGTTCTACTTTATTACATTTTCCAGTTAAATATCTAGTTAATTGTTCTTTTTGTCCATTATCTAGCGTATTATCATCTTCTTCTAGATATTGTTTTAAGTAATGATAAGCCCTAAATAATTCAGTTACTTGATATCTGATTTTACTTTCAATCTCCTCATAACTATTTCCCCTAACACCTTTAAAACTTATGAGAATAACCGGAAATTGACCTTGATAATCTAAAAGCAAACCTGGATACTGAGATATTTTAAGTGCTTTCAGTAACTTTTTTCTACCGCTAGCTAACCCCAAATCCATTTCTCCACCAACAAATAGCTTATAATTTACTCTTTGTTCTTGCGGTAAGGGTTGTCCCTGCTCATCCAGCTCCACTTCAAAGAA
>JAJIYL010000012.1 GCA_020881195.1 Rickettsia endosymbiont of Pseudomimeciton antennatum
GCGAATTCCATCAGGGCTATAGGGTAAATTTAAAGTGATTTATTAACTATAAGCCGGATACATGACTGCATTCGATTTTTTTCCTGTTATATATTATTTTTTTCTTGCATTATCGGGTAGGTCCATACATGGATTGCTTCGATTACTACGTAGTCTCGCAATGACGTTGGAAGCTAAAACCGTCTATTAGCGAGAAGGCGTGAGCCAAGAAGCAATCCATTCGTGAACACTCACACAGTTTACAAAAAGGATAAAGTAGGGGTGTAAGCGTTCACAGAAAAAAAGTTAAAGTACAAGACGTCATGGCTCAGAGCCGCTTTGCGGCGACGCGGCAATCCAAAAAATGACCAGGAATGGATGCTTCGTAGGCTACGCCTCCTCGCTAATAGACGCTTGGCGAGCAGATTTTTTATTTATTATAAGAAAATAGCAAAAAAACCGTGAACGCTTACGTAGGTGTTTATCCTCGACCTTTTTGCTTTAATCTTCTAACTTCTAAGTCAGATTGAGTAATTTTTTTAACTGCTTCAAGTCTTTTTGTTTGTATACCTTCTTTACCGCCGCTAGGTTTTAACAATATTTCATTAATTTTTATGCTTTCAGTTAATGCCTCCTCTATCTTATGAATCTTATCTAATTTCTCAGGAATGATTTTCTTCATAAAATAATTCGATAAACCAAATAATCCTATTTTTTTACAAAAATTTGCTACTTTATAACAGACTTTATCGCCACCAGTTAAATCAGGTGTTGTTGCTTTTATTAAATTGGTTGTTTCTTGAATATTATTTTTATAATTAGAATCTTTCTTTATGTCAGCAATATCCTTATCAGTAAGATAATTTTTTGCTTTAAGATTAGTAAGTAACTTATCATAAAACCGATCTACTCTTTCTGTTGTTATTTCTTTACTTAGTGTTTTACCAACAAAATTATCAATCACAGGAACTAATTTATCACCAACAACTTGATCTTGATCATGCATTTTTTTCTTGAGTCCTTGATCTAGGCTGACTTTTGCCATCAGTGATTTTTCTACCATAGATTGATAAGTTTTGCCCGAAACATTTGATATATCCAATGCAACTGCTTGACTGAGAAATTTTGTTTCAGATTGTGAGAGTGGCATCTCCAACTGATCTTTTGCATATATAATATATTCTACTGGATCTAGATTTGCTGTAGTTTTGTGAATTTTAGTAACCGAAACTTCTGCCTCTTGCCATTTACCATCTGCTGTGTTTTTCTGCCATTGCTGTTCCTGAATGGTTTTTGTAATCGGGGCAGCTGGAACTTTTATTTGATAATTATTTTCATGAGCCCATTGCAGAGCATTCTTTCCCTCAATTTTAATATTATAATGAGAGGCATAGACTACTGGATCTTGGGTTTCCGAGCAAGCAAGAGCTTCTACCCACTGACCTTTTTTAAATTTAGGAGAGACATTACTAAATTTGCTCACTATCTCTGCTGATTTTGCCACCTCTTTCATGTTAGTTAGGTTTTCTTTTATATTCTCTTTATAAAATAGTTTTAAATCAGCAAAATTACTAATAGGCGTAGATTGAGCCCTACCACCTCGAAATCTAGCCAATGTAGTAATACCTTCAGGGTTAAAGCCAGCTTTTTGTAATTCAGCAATTCGTTGATCCACTATAGCTTCTATTTGCCTTTCATCAAGTTGCGTGATCATTTGCTTTAATGATTCACTATATTTTTCGATAGTAAACGATAAGTTACCTTTCCTAATAGCGTCAGCATATCCAAAGTTTTTAAAATGTCTATATGTCGCCTGAATCATAGCAGGAAAATCCTGGTGGAACTCTATAAAAGATCGACCATGATCAATTTTAGTTATAGTTTTACCATTTTGTACCATCAAATTACTAGCATGATAATCTAGCTCCCCTAACATATGACAAGCAGCAATTATTTTTTCAAAACCTTCTATTTTTTGTAACTTTTTAGTATCCGCTTTTATGTTGCCAGTATTATGCGGAAAACCAGAAAATTCAGAAAACTGCACAACATTATCAAAGAATTTAGAGCGGACAAAAAGTGAATTTGGATTGTTCTGGTCAGGTTTTACTAACTCTTCTTTAGGGGTACGATCATATAATAGCAGTTGATATAGACTAGAACCAATCAACTCTTGCACACCATCTCTTCTGTCGTTCAAGGCTTGTGTTTGTTTCTTTTGCTTTTTTATAGCCAAACAATCAGTATGACTTTTATAAAATTGCTTTAGAATGAAAGTATTATCGGTAACGTCTTCTTGAGCAATATAGCCAGCAGACACACCAGCTTGCTTAACTCCTTTTGCTGAGAAATCCTTCTGTTCCGCCATCCCTTTATCACGCAACAGATCTTTAACAGCTTTGAAATCTAGATTTTCATTGATAGCTTTTCTTCTATCAGCTAACTTTGCTTGTTGTGCTTTCTTAGCTTCTTTTACTAATTCTTCTGTAAGGTGTGTATCTACAACATTTCTCAGTTCCTGATACTCATTTCCAGAAAATGAATCATTTATTACTGTTGATAATTTCTGTAAATCTTTAATATCTAAGTTTAATTTACTTAATTGGTATTTATGGATATTTTTATATAAATCTAGCTTATCTAGTGGTAGATTCATTGTAGCCGTTGCAATGTTTCCGCATGCTTCAAGTATTTTCTGATCTTTATCTAGATCGTTAGTTTGCAAGACTTCAAATAATCGTCTTTCTAAGGACTCTACGGTGACTTTATCTTCAGACATAAGACTTAACCTCTATATTAATTAATAACTAGCTGTGAACATTTCTCTTTAATGCTTAATTGCAAAAAAGTACAAGACGTCTTTGCAAGTGAGCCACTTTAGTGGCATTGATGCAATCCATTTCTAACCATTTTCTTATATTGCTTAGTCGGCTATGCCTCCAATTATTTTATTCATCGTTATTATCACTGTCAATGAAATTATCCCTCTTTTATCAGATGGGTATGCTCAAAATAAAAAAATGCACCTATTGCAAATTAAATGAGTCGATACACTTAGTGCAGAGATATTATGTGATATAGTGTCTTATATTAACTAAAAAATATAAGATATTAATATGTTTGATCAGATTCTAGGTAACATAGGAAGTAGTATAGGTGGCGTTTTTGGTGGAGGTATATTATCGACTATTGGACGATTTGCAGGTAAGGCATTAGGTGATTATTTAGAATATTTAAATCATGAACCCGAGGAATATTATCATTTTAAAAATATTAGGGAAAGTTTTGTTCTATCAAAAGCCGTTTATGGACATCCAATAGCGTTAGTTTTTGGTACAGCAAGGGTTAATGGCAAAATAATTTGGGCAAATCAAATTAAGGAAGTACAAGTTACCAGCGTTTCACAACGAGGCTTATCAGATACTCAAGAAAATGCTGCTATACATAATGTAATAGAATGTGAATATTATTTATCCTTTGCCGTTAGCATATGTGAAGGTGAGATTGCTGAAATTGGGAGAGTATGGGCTAATGATCAGCTATTCAATCTTGAACAATATAAATTCAGGCTTTATTTAGGGTCAGAAGAACAAATAG
Organism: Rickettsia endosymbiont of Pseudomimeciton antennatum; assembly: GCA_020881195.1. GTDB lineage: Bacteria > Pseudomonadota > Alphaproteobacteria > Rickettsiales > Rickettsiaceae > Tisiphia. Next base: position 3,577 of record JAJIYL010000012.1, read on the forward strand.
CCGATCCCTTAATTGCTGCAACTGAACCTCAAGGTCAAGCCCCAGCATTTCGTGGATTAAGCTACGCGGTATTTGAAGAGCTACCCTTAAGCGATTTTAATAATTCTATACCAAATTTCTCCTTTGAAGTAACCAGGAAAGCTAATATTCCTGATAATGTTGAAAGTAAAAGCGTAGAGGATTTGGTTGAGTCGATCAACATCATCCCAGGATCAGGAGAATTTGTTTATGATTGCTTGGTGCAGTATAAAATTATCACCAACTCCTTGGGTGGTATCATTAGTAAAAAACCAATAAATTCCCATAATTATCACAATATTGCTGATAGTGTTTATAGTCTGAATCAAATGAAAATTATATGCCCTAACATCAAATGGATTGCACCAGTGGTGTGTTGGTTTGGTGATAGTTTGGATATTAAAAACTGTACTATTAAACCTGCCGTAGAATTTAATGACCCAAATACCCAATATTCGGAACAATGGCAAGTTGGTAAATATTTACGTGATACGGCAAGACTAGTATCACGAGATGCAGATAATTTTCCTAAATATGGCGGGACTGTTAATGATGCGAGTATCATACGTTACTTACAGGAGTTAAAACGTAGAAACTTTAAAATTATGTTTTACCCCATGTTTTTTCTGGATGTTTGGCAAAAGCCATGGCGTGGTCATTTAACAGGTTCAGTAAGTTCAGTAATAGACTTTTTCAACAAAGATGAAGGTTATAATAATTTTATCCTGCATTACGCCGAATTAGTTAAGAATCATATTGATAGTTTCGTAATCGGCTCCGAGTTAATAGGTTTAACTCGTATCAGAGATCAACATAATAATTTTCCGGCTATTATTGAATTGATCAAATTAGCAAAATTAGTCAAAAAGATTGTTGGTGATAATGTACTTGTCACTTATGCAGCCGATTGGTCAGAATATCACCATACAAAAGATGGGTGGTATAATTTAGATAAGTTATTTGCCTCAGAATATATAGATTTTGTCGGTATTGATGCTTATTTCCCTGTAACAAGAACCGTAAATTCCGGGATATCATCAGAAGAAATTATTAAAGGCTGGCAATCAGGTGAAGGATATGATTACTTTATAGATGAAAATGGTAATCAACATGAATTATCTGCAGATTATGCTTGGAAAAATTTAAGACATTGGTGGGAGAATTATCATCGTAATCCTGATGGCGTAATAACAGAATGGCAACCAAAAATGAAGAAGATTTGGTTTACGGAATTTGGTTTTCCTTCCATTGATAAAGCTACTAATCAACCTAACATATTTTTTGATCCTTTATGTAGTGATGGTGGAGTACCTAGATATTCCACTGGTGAAGTTGATTTTTCTATTCAGCGTAAAGCTATTCGGAGCTTTATTGAATATTGGCAAACACAAGAATATATCGAACAAATGTTTTTATGGACTTGGGATGCTAGACCTTATCCAGCTTGGCCACATAGTAATATTTGGCGAGATGGTAACTTATGGGCAAAAGGGCATTGGGTTAATAATAAGTTTGGGGCTTGTAGTTTAGCGGCAATAATTCTTGAATTGTCTTATAGATGCGGTATTCCATTAAACAATATTGATGTATCAACTGTTGATGAATCTGTAGAAGGGCTGGTATTAAATAAAGCTTTATCTTGTATTGATATTATTAACTCCCTAAGGATTATATATTTCTTTGATATCATAGCTTATCAGCAGCAAATTAAGTTTACCAAGCGTGGATATTCGCCTCTCTGTAATATTAGTTCAAAAATATTGGTTAAATTATCAAGCAATAGTTATTTAGAACAAATGGAGATTTCTAAAACTAGCATTATTGGTAAACTAGAACTGAATTTTATCGATCGATATGATAATTATAATAATGGCTTTTGCCAAATAAATAGTGAAAATTTTTCACATAGAGCTATTCCAGTGTTAAAGCTACCTATTATACTCTCTTATCTGGAAGCTGAAAGATTAGGGCAGTTAATCCTAAAAAATGCTGCTACTGAAACTAAAATTTTAAGATTTATCATGCCAGGCAATTTTATCAAATATCAACCGGGGGATTTTGTTGTATTGTACTATCGGAATTATCAATATCAAATTAGGATTATCTCCATGAGATTATCTCGTTTGATAGTTGAAATACACGGAATTATTGATGAAGTTGAAAGTTATAGCTAACCCGAATAGTATTACTGTGTCATTGTGCATATGCATTTATTAGCGAGGAGCCGAAGGCAACGAAGCAACCCAATTTAATGAATAATGGATTGCCTCGCTCACATACGTTCGCTCGCAATGACGTGTTTTAGATTTACCTACAACGTCATTGCGAGGAGGCGTAGCCAACGAGGCAATCCTTTCTGGTCACTTTTTTGGATTACTTCGTTTCCATTGAAATGGCTCCTCGCTAATAGACAAGGTAACTATACCACACGATCTTCTTCTTGTATTAAAAATTCCTCCATCTTTTTTCTTGTATAATCTTTCTCTTCTAAGATTACTTCATTGTCAAAAATATGTTGTACTGTTTTTTCTTCTAATAACGGACCTTTCAAGTGTTCAAGAGCCCCAGGATTTTCTTGATAGAATTTTAATATGGCTGTTTCTTGACCTGGAAACCTCCTTGCTTGATCCATAATAGCGTTTTTAATATCATTCTGTTCGATACGTAAACTCTTAACCTTCATGTATTCGGATAACATCAGCCCTATTCTAACACGACGTAAGGCTATCTTGTTATAGTACTCGCTAATTTCTGCTTCTGATTTATCTTTAAATACCGAATCTGAGTCGTTACTTTTCTCCGTTTGAGATTTTAAAATGCTTATTTCCTGGGCTATTAAAGATTTGGGAACATTAAACGTTAATAGCTCTTCTAATTGATCAAATAAGCTCATTTTCATTACAGTGCGTATAGGCTCACTATATTCATTTGCCATATTTTTAGAAACATTAGTACGCAACTCTTCAACTGTCTTACAATTAAATTTCTTAGCAAACTCATCATCAACAACTACCTCATCAGCAGAATGTACTGCCTTTATCTGAACAATAAATTTAGCCGGCTGACCTGCAACTTGTTCCATATGATATTCTTTTGGAAATGTAACATTAACCTCTACCTCATCTCCAGTTTTACTGCCAATAAGCTGATCTTCAAACCCATCAATAAAAGCTCCACTACCAATTACTAACTTATAATCTGTAACCTTACCGCCTTCAAAAGCCTCATTATTGACATAACCAATCGCATCAATAGTAACTTCCTGCCCTTTTTTTACTTTTCCTTTATTTTCTTTAGTATAATTTTTTGATATAGATGCAAGTTTATCTATTTGTTTATTAATATCCTCTTCCTCAATTACTAATTTTGGATAAGTGATTTTTATTTTTTTGAAATCTGGTAATTCAATATTAGGTAGTAACTCAAATTTTAGAGTAAATGCTAGATCCTCATTCTCTGCATTACATAAATTTTCTAACTGTGGATCACCTACTGTTTTTAGTTTATGATCTTTTATAATATGCTGTACTGCGTGATTAATTTCATGGCTTACCACATCAGACCTAACAGATTGCTTATATTTTTTATTAACAATGTTGATTGGCACTTTTCCAGCACGGAATCCATTAAGTTTAACTTTTTTTGATAAATTATCCAATTCTTTTTGCACTTTATTGGCAATTTTAGAAGAAGGAAGAACTACTTTCACTTCAAAATTTAGATCTTCATTTTTAAGTTCTGTGACTTGCATACTAAAAAACTCATTAGCAATATTAAAATATCATGCAAAAACTTGAAGAGCTGCTAAATCACTCCAATTTTTGCGTTATTAATTTAGTGGTGCGGATGGAGGGACTTGAACCCCCACGCCTTGCGGCGCTAGAACCTAAATCTAGTACGTCTGCCAATTCCGTCACACCCGCATAGTGTGTCTTAACTACGTATCAGCTAAAAATTTTGTCAGACAGTTATAATACACATGATACAAGTTTTGTAAATCGCTAACTTTTGTATATTCATTAATTTTATGAGCTGTTTCAGACAATAAGCCAAATTCCACAACAGGGCAATAATTTTTAATAAACCTCGCATCAGAAGTACCACCACTAGTAGATAATTTTGTAGATATTTGAGTTGTATCAGATACTACTTGAACAAAATCGGCAATTAACCCTGTTGGTTCTTGAATAAAACAATCAGCTGAAGTTGTACTACTTAGTTCATATTTAAACTTGTATTTAGTACAATATTTGTTAATTATCTGATCTATCAAATCTGTTATGCTAGATAATGAATGAAGATCATTAAAACGAACATTAAATTTTGCTGTAACTTTCCCAGGGATTACATTAGTAGTATCATTACCTACATCAATAGACGTAATCTCTAAATTTGACTGTTGAAAAAATTTACTCCCTTCATCCAATCGATAATTAACCAATTCTTTAAGTATTTGAATTAAAGGAGGAATTGGATTATTGGCTTGTAATGGATATGCCACATGTCCAGCTGTACCATATAGAGCTAAGTTAAAGTTAATACTACCACGTCGACCAATTTTTACAGTGTCGCCTACTTGATGTTCATTTGTTGGTTCACCTACAATGGCAAGATCGATCAAATTATTACTACCTTGATGCAAATATTTTAGCATTTCTACAGTGCCATATTTGCCACTTCCTTCCTCATCACTAGTAATTAGAAAACTAATTGAACCATTAGGAGTTTGAATATACTTAATGAACTGCAAGATAGCAGCTAAAAAACATGCTATAGCTCCTTTCATATCCACAGTTCCCCTGCCGTAAATTTTATCACCCACTCTACTTGCTGTAAAAGGGTCATTAAGCCATAATGCTTTATCACCTGATGGTACAACATCAACATGTCCGGCAAAACAAATATTAGGTCTTGCAGTACCATAAACAGCATAAAGATTGGTTACTTTATAATTATCTTCACCAAATATTTTGGTTTCAATTTTAAAGTCATTTTTTTCTAATAAATTACTAATATATTCAATACAACCACTACTATTAGGTGTTACTGATTGAAAAGTAATTAATTCTTCAAGAGTATTTATATACATATTTCTATTCTCGAACAACCAAAACAGATACCCCGGAATGCCGCACAATCTTGGACGCATTGGGTCCTAACATATAATCTCTAAGCTGTGGTCGTACTGCTGAAATAATAATTAAATCAGCTTTTACTTCATTGGCATATTGTATTATTTCATCATAAACTGCCCCTCGACCAATATGCAATTCAACTTCGATCTCTTCCGGTACATATTGCCTAATTAGTTCTGTTACTTGTAGCCGATATTTTTCTTTTTGATCCTTTGCCCAACTTTTAGGCAAATAATCCTCAACCATTTTCATACCAAAATCCGAAATGATATAAAGAAAATGTAATTTGGCACTAAAGATAGTAGCAAAACTTAAAGCCTTCGGTAATATCACCTTAACTGATTGTTTATCCGACAAATCTAACGGTATTATTATATTTTTAAACACAATTAACAACTACTCCGATGTTTATCTATTTCTTACTGCTGAATGTTTTGGCAAAATAAAATTATTAGTATCAGCAAAATGGTTAATATCGATATTATATAGCATATAATTAGAATGTTTAAAATGTTTTACATTTTTATGGAACATTCCAATAAATTTATCTAATAATTTAGCATCCATACTACTATTAGTAACTAAAATTGCCGTTACTGCCACTGTATTCAGATCTGCAGTGATACCAGGATATAATCTTTTATCCAAGAATCCCTTATGAAAAGCTTTATTAGTGGCTAGTAATTGTTCAATTTTATCATTTTCCATAGGTATAAAATCAACCCCACAACTATTAGCAGTAAACCCCACTAAAGCATTAGGATGACCTACCGTCATGATCATCACATCAATTTTACCATTACAAAATTGTTTTATTGACTCTTCATAACTAACTTCATCAGCATCTATTGGTTCTTTGGTAAAATTATATAGCTTTCTTATAGCATTATAGGTAATAGTATTACTAGAGAGTGACAAGCCATTTGATATTCTCTTACCATCAATATCTGAAAAAACCTTTACCTTATCCTTATCTTGTTTTTTTACCAAAACAGTAAAAAGCTCGTCATATAAATTAAGTACCTGACGCATTTCTTGCATTTTCTCTGTATTGGCATAATGCCCAACAGCTTCAAAAGCTTCCAATGCTACATTGGATTGCACTAAAGCTAAATCTATTTTACCTTCTCTTAGCAAATTTAAATTTTCAACACCTCCATTGGTAGGTACTACTTCACAATTTATAGTTTTATCAGCTAAAGTCATGGTTCTACACAAATCCAATCCGATAGAGTAATAACCTTTCAAAATGGAACCAGAACCAATTCTTACTGTTTTTTGTGCAGCGAAAACACAATTATTAGTAAAAAGCAAACAAAAAACTACCAATAAAACTCTGAAATTGTTCATAAATATAATATACACTATAATTAATTGACCACTAATACTCTTTAAGATAAATAATTAAAAAAATAATCTTCTCTATACCAAATTACCCTTACTACTATCGATAATCAAGATAATTGTTACAGTTCGTTTGTAAAAAATCCTATTCTATAGCTAACCCGACTAATATTGTCCCAAATTCACAGGTGCTATTAGTGAGAAGACGTAGCCGATGAAGTAATCTAATGAGTGTGGATTGCCACGACCTACTTGTGTGGTCTCGCAATGACATATTGTACTTTTCTGCAATTTTTAAATTGCAATAGGGTTTATGTGTAAGATGAATTAGTTATTAGTTGTTTACTTTTTAATAAAAATACCTTAATATTTAGAGACTTTAATTTTATATATAAAGCCTTATTTATGGTAAACTTACAGACAAAACTTAGCTCATTAATGACGCAAAAAAATATAAACGCTGTAGAAATAGAGAAGAAAACTGGTTTAAGTAGAAATACTGTTTATAGTATTTTGTACGGTAGTTCAAAAAACCCTAGTGCTAGTAATTTACAATTAATTGCTAAAGCCCTAGATATTAGTTTGGAAGCTCTCGTTGTTAATAACGAAGTAAACATTGAGGTGCTAACTGTTGATCAGATGAAAATCTTTAGTAAAGCCACTAGTTTAACAATTAATATGTTAATTGAAAAAAACTTAAACTTTTCATTTGCCAATCTTACAGCTCTAATAAAAGAAGTATATGAATATGCTCTAA
>JAJIYL010000013.1 GCA_020881195.1 Rickettsia endosymbiont of Pseudomimeciton antennatum
CCATCAGGGCTATAGGGTAAATTTAAAGTGATTTATTAACTATAAGCCGGATACATGACTGCATTCGATTTTTTTGCTGTTATATATTATTTTTTTCTTGCATTATCGGGTAGGTCCATACATGGATTGCTTCGTCGGCTACGCCTTCTCGCAATGACGTCTTGTACTTTTGCTTTTTTCCCGTGAACACTCACGTGATGTATTCTTTGCAAAGCCTGGTAAAACTAGTTTTTATGGTGTAATCTTTATTAGGACCTAAAATCTTATAACTTAGTTCAAAATAATCTTCACTCAAGAATATGTAACTAGCTTGATAAATATCTAAGTTACATTGATGGGTAGCTTCAGCCTGACAAGGATTATTAGAGATAAAATGCATTTGGTAAAATAAAGCATGGTTATTCTCATTAACAAAATATTTAACAATTTTGTTTTGCTCTAGAGAATATAGATATTCCTTAAAAGCTCTTACCTTATTGGTATTATCATAGTACTTAACATCAAGCTCCTCTCTGTATAATATGCACGGATATTTTGAATATAAAGACTCTTTATCCTCTATAAAATAAGCCATGCCTTTAGCTGTACCATAATTGCCTAAAACTCTCGCAATATTATAAGTTCCAATTAGGTTATAAAATAGACTAGCTGTTAAGTCATTTGAGTACATTGTAACCTAGTAATAGCATTTTCTTTACCAATTATAGCAATAATTTCAAAAACACTTGGAGAATTAATCATACCTGTCATTAAAGACCTAATGGGTGACATGATATCTGCAAGTTTAATATTATTATGGTTGGCAATTTCTTTAAATTTTATTTGAATTGAGTCTTTATCAAAATTTGGTAAATTTTCTAATTCCTGTATAACTTGACCCAGCAAATTTTTATCACAATTATTGATTAGCTCTTTAGCTTCCTCAGAGTAAATAATAGGAACATTAATCAAATAAATCCTAGCTAGTTTTGCTAATTCGACTAAATTGGTGCTTCTTATCTTCAAATTTGGCATTGCTTGCTTAATATATTCCGTTTCTTTCTTAGTGACCTGATAATTTTCTTGTAAACTCTGACAAGTCATTTCTGTTAATGTTTGGTCATCGAGCAGACGTAAATAATGAGAATTTAAACTATCCATTTTGGCAAAATCAAGACGAGCTGGTGACTTGCCGAGTCCATCAAGGTCAAACCATTCTATAGCCTGTAACCTTGAAATAATCTCATCATCCTTATGACTCCATCCTAGCCGTAATAAATAATTACACAAGCTCTCAGGTAAATACCCCATATCTTGGTAAGCTTTTACTCCAAGAGCCCCGTGTCTTTTAGATAATTTTGCCCCATCATCTCCATGTATTAACGGTATATGTACCATATGGGGTACAGACCAACCAAAAGCTTGATAAAGTAGGATTTGACGAGCAGCATTAGTTAAATGGTCATCCCCCCTGATAATATGGCTAATCTGCATATCGTGATCATCCACCACTACTGCTAACATGTAGGTAGCAGTACCATCGCTACGTAACAACACCATATCATCAAGGTGCGAGTTTTCAATAGTCACCTCCCCTTGCAAAGCATCATGGATAATGGTATGACCAGTTCTTGGGGCTTTCAGGCGAATAACTGGGGTACTCTTCTGCTCCTGCGAATTAGAAGGTGGCACATCCCGCCAAGGGCTTTGGAATAAAAAATGTTTTTTATTAGCTATGGCACTGTCTCGCTGCCTATCTATTTCTTGTTGAGAGGTAAAGCAATAATAAGCTTTCCCCTCATCTACTAACTTCAGAGCAGCTTGTTTGTATAAATCATTTCGTTTCGACTGAAAAACTACTTCTCCATCCCAGTTTAAACCAAGCCATTTCAAGCCGGAAAATATAGCCTCTACAGCATCTTCGGTTGATCTTGCTTGATCAGTGTCCTCAATTCGCAGCAAAAACTTGCCATTATGGTGTTTAGCAAATAAATAATTGAACAACGCCGTCCTTGCCCCGCCAATATGCAGAAAGCCAGTAGGAGATGGAGCAAATCTAGTAATTACAGTCATGTTTTCCTTTATTTAGTTAAGTAAGCAAAATAATTTACATCTATATCATCACTCAACTGCCAACGTCCATTGATGATATTATAGCTTAAGCCTTTGAGCTCTTTAAGCTCTACATTATTATTATTAAACATCGAATAAATTTCTGATGGCTTAAGAAATTTACTATGATCGTGAGTATTTTTGGGTACCCAATTAAGCACGTATTCTGCCATCAAAATGGCTAACATATAGGATTTCACCGTACGATTAATCGTTGAAATTATAATCATGCCACCTGGTTTTACTAAACTCGCCAGATTTTTTATAAAATCACTAGGATTATCGATATGTTCTATAACTTCTAAACATAGCACCACATTATATTGTTTTTTATTTAAATCATCTGAGTGTACTAATTCCTCAACTGTTGATTTAAGATATTGTATATTCAAATTTTGGGATGAGGCATGCTGCACTGCAATATCTATATTACTTTCCAGGGCATCTATGCCAGTAACTATACCATTTAATTCACAGAGAGCAGAGGTAATTAATCCCCCGCCACATCCTACGTCTAAAATTTCTAAATTTGAACAAGGTAATATGTCATCCTGCACGTTAAAATGATCTTTTATCTTATCTACTATATAACCAACACGAATTGGATTTATTTTATGAAGAATTTTAAATTCTCCATCTTCCTGCCACCATTGGTTAGAAATCTTACTAAAATTTTCTAACTCTATTTGATTAATAGAAGATTTTGTAGACATATTCCCTTACTGGTTATAAAATTGATTACACTAATAATATATACCACAAAAATAATTAAGCACTAAGTGCTATTCTCAACTTATTTATTAAAAATCGTATTAAATGCCTCTAATAATATTAACTATAATTCTAATCAGTTTAATTTTTGCTCCCCTCGGTTGTCTAAGTTTATGGAAGAAATATATTTACTTTGGTGATGGTCTGTCGCATGCAAGTTTACTGGCTGGAAGTATTACTATTCTGATCCATTTGCCTGTTGTTTATTCTGGATTAGTTGTCGCTATTATTTTTGCTATCTTAGTATTCACCCTAAAAAATAGGTCAGGTGGTAGTAGTGTAGTAATTTTGGTATCAAATTTTATGTTATCTTTGGCTTTGGTAGTAAGTTATATGTATCCTCTACAGATTAAAATTACTAGCCTATTATTTGGTGATATTTTATCTAGCTCTTTAAATGATATATTAATTTTATCAAGCATATTTGTGTCGGTTATTTTTTTCATTTGCTATTTCTACCGTCAAATTATTCTAATTGTAATTAATAGAGATATTGCTCAAATTAAAGGAATAAAAGTAAGAACCATTGAATTGGCATTTTTGTTACTTTTATCTTTATCAATATTCTCAACTATTAAAATTGTTGGAGCATTACTCGTTACTAGTATCTTGCTAATTCCAGCCATGACGGCTAGGATAATTTCTAGTAACCCTGCTCAAATGATTATCAATTCAGTTATCATAGCTTTAACTGTAAATTTCCTTGGTTTAACAGCATCGTTATACCTTGATGTACCAATTACACCAATAATTACTGTAATAAACACCATGGTTTATTGTTTATTATATATAATTTCACGAGCAAACAAAGTAGGCTTTTCTAGATCATGGTAATTTAAAAGTTATAATAACCCCAGCTCGGGAATAACAATCCCAAATTTGCATAATTAGTTATTAATTGTTTACTTTATGATTAAGATACCTTAATATTTAGAAATATTAAATTTATAGGCAAAGTATTATCTATGGTAAACTTACAGACCAAACTTAGCTCATTAATGATGCAAAAAAATATAAACGCTGTAGAAATAGAGAAGAAAACTGGTTTAAGTAGAAATACTGTTTATAGTATTTTGTACGGTAGTTCAAAAAATCCTAGTGCTAATAATTTACAATTAATTGCCAAAGCCTTAGATATTAGTTTAGAAGCTCTTGTTGTTAACAACGAAGTAAACTTTGAGGTGCTAACTGTTGATCAGATGAAAATCTTTAGTAAAGCCACTAGTTTAACAATTAATATGTTAATTGAAAAAAACTTAAACTTTTCATTTGCCAATCTTACAGCTCTAATAAAAGAAGTATATGAATATGCTCTAA